>JAIUOE010000004.1:300000-430084 GCA_020161395.1 Bacteroidota bacterium | reverse complement strand
CTCCCTGTTCATCAAAGACCTTGTTGTAAGGCTCGCAGACACTATGGTGTTTTCCAACAAATCAGTTATTCCACTTGGACTTCCTAAACAACAATCTCAGACGACAAATTCGGAAGTTTTTGAATACTATCTTCTAAATAATTATCCTAATCCATTCAATCCTGAAACGGTTATTAAATTCTCCCTCAAGGAGAAGAGCGGTGTAACGCTGAATGTTTACAACATTGCAGGACAAAAGGTTGCAGAACTTGTATCAGGTGAGATGGAGAAAGGATTTTATGAGCGTAAATTTGATGGAACCAAACTCTCATCAGGAGTTTACATTTTCCGTTTGACAGCCCAATCGCTTGAGAGCAAGACAACTTATTCCAAAACGATGAAAGCATTGCTCCTTAAATAAGGCTGAGGAATGAAGGTTGATGGCTGAAAAGCCCGCACCAGAATGTTAAATTAATAAGGCTGTCTCGAGAGGGGCAGCCTTCTATAAATCTTTTTTGAAATAAATTTCAATAATAGGAAAATATTTCTTGCACGGAATTTGAAAAATAAGTAGATTTATAAAGAAAAAAGTAATCATTCGCAGGTTTACTCAAATGGGATTGTTGTTTATTGTTTTCCATGCCGGGCTTATTATCAACACTTGGGAAACATTTTTGTCTTCTGCCGGGAAACAGACCATACTTCAGTTTTGGTTTGGTAACTTTCTGTCTTCTCTTTTTATCTCCTATCCCGGTTTTACGGGTCCCCCAATTTTTCTGTGCCTTCCGGAAACTTTTCATTCTAAATATCTATTTTTTAATCCATCAACACAAACTTTGTGTGAGGAAATTCTATGTCTAAGCTAACACATAATCCCTTCCGATTAGTCTCGTTTTCGGTTCTACTTCTTTTAGTTGTTTGCACAACAGAGATTAATGCCCAGTTTGATACAAATCTATTCATTAAAAGAGCCTGGTACTGGCCTGAATCGATAGTTTATCTGGGTGACCAGAACAACGACGGCTGTGATGATTTTTTTATTACAGAAATGGATAATGCTACTGGTGCAGGTGGAAAGTTGAGCTTTTTTTACGGCGGAAACCCCGTGAGCACAATCCCTGCTTTTGTGATACCCAATTTTTCACCGAAGGGTACCACAGGATGTGATGTAAACCGGGACGGATACCGTGATTTTATTGTGCAAAGATATGGAACACAAAAACCACCTGTCATTGATATCTATTTTGGAGGTCCAGGGCTTGATTCAATTCCTGACTATACATTCACATATCATGACAGCACTGTAATCTATCTAGATATGTATGGAAAGAGTTGGCCAATTGATTTTAATGGTGATGGATATGAGGAATTTGTTTTCAGAGATGCTCTGAGATTCCCCGGTTCTTCCGAACAACATAGAAGATATACAATTTGTGAAACAAATACATTGTTGACTATAAGGGATTACAATACTTTGTTGCTGTATCCTGATACATCCTATCAATTTGGTCTTACATTTTATGTTGCCGATTTAGACGGGGATGGGAAAGACGATATTTCAATTGATTTATATAAAAATTATGCCCCGGCAAGTTACCCAGAAAGAAAAAGATGGTTCATTTACGGTAATAACGAATTTAACTTCAGTAATTACTATGAATTCACAGATACCATGCAATATGTAGATCATATGTACATTGTTCAAGACCTCAACAACGACGGCAAGGGGGAACTGGTATTTGCGAATCAGGGAACACATCCTTATTGGTTTACAGAAGTAATGTCTTTTGGTTCCAGACCTCCAAACATAACCCCGGAGTACGGTTTGAACACAGAGTGGTCAATTTGGAATGATGGCTTTTCACCGGGAAATGTAAACAATGACTTGTATAACGATTTCATCCGTCACATACCTTACTCAAGTATGTTTTTATATCTCGGTGGAAGCCCAATGTGGGCAGAGAAGAGAAGAGCTTATGGTACATCATCATCTTATTACAACCTCAATTTTGGTGGAAGAGTAGGGGATGTAAATGGTGACGGGATTGATGATTTTTGTATTGCTGAGAATGGTTATACCGACCATACAAGCATCCCACCCGGTAATCTTTACATAATTTCAGGTAGTGATATTCCAAATGGAATTAAAGAAAATGGAATTAAGAATGACCTGGATTCAGGGCTGATACTTGGTCTCTCCCCAAACCCTGTAAAAACTGTAACAAATGTCTCCTGCCACTTACCATTTGATGGCGAATTGACGATTGAACTACACGATATCACCGGTCAGAGTATATATAAGACCATCTTCCAGAAGGAAAAAGGGGAACATACTGAATTAATTGATCTGTCAAGGCTCACAATTTCCAGTGGGGTTTATATTTTAACCCTTGAACTTAAACAAGGTGATAAAACTCTATCCAAAAGTTTGAAACTTCAATATATGAAGTAAAAAAAACAAAAGCACAACAAAACAAAGGGATGCGCTATGAAAAAAGCTGCATTATTAATAATTCTCTTATCAGGGATGTTCTTAGGACAGAACAGACCTCGCCCCGGCATCGATTACATGATGCATACAGGCTTTTTCGACTTTGTCGTTAACGCCTTGCACCACCCAAGAGGAGGAAACTCCGATAGTTTGATAACCAATTATCAGGCGAAAGGGTGGTATTTTGATAAACTCAGAGAACTCGGACTAACAAACCTTGTTACGGAGGGTTTGTACAATCTGAGTATCACTGATTCAAATAATACCTTTCTATTAAATGATATGGGTTTTGCCTGGAAACATGACCCATCATTACCTGTACCAAGGTATTTCAAACCCGCCGAATTTATGAGAGCTCTCGGGCATATTCACTCAAAATATCCTCTTGAATTTGGAGGGACAACTGCCCCAACGATTGCCCCGGGTGAAAACTTTGGGTTTACGGTTGCCGGTTCCAATGCAACTTGTTACTGGGGTATGCGAGATGAATACAAGCCCGCATATTTGGAGACAACCGGGCAAAATATAAATGAAAATACTGCATCAGGAGACCATCAATCACGCAGATGTCAGTACGGCACACATGATGAGGGGGTAATGTTGTGGGGTATGATCCCATGGATGCAGGTGGCTGATCCCCGTCTGAAATACAAGATGAGGATTTACCTGCGAATAGCTGATAATGATACAACCAAAGAAAGGGACGGTATTGGCGTTTATACAGGTCCTTTGAGTACAAGCTTACAAAATCAACCGCAGATAGAACGAAGAAGGGATTTTTTTACTGAACCCGAAGTGATACCACTAGAGTCTGTGGGATTATCTCAAAGCTTCAAAAATAATCAGTTACCCGAGAGTAGTGACTATTATTGGATTGAAACAAATTCTTTTAGTGTTTCACAAGACTTGAATCTTGCGTTTCATATTTATTGGAGTGGCAATCTCACAGTCTATATTGACAAAATTACTTTTGTCAGCGAGGAATTTGGGAGATTGTATGTTAACACCACGGGCCCGGTACTTATGGATTCAATTTTAACCGAACTCGAAACTATATATCCTGCAAATGTAACTGACGCTGCCAGGTTCCAAAGTTTTTACTTTGATGAACCCTTCCAACTTTCTGCAGAATACAGAAAAGATCTGCAAGCGGAAGTGTTTTCAAAGGCTACATCGAATAACAACCTTGAAATAAATGGTGCGACAGGAGCAGTTCCGGGTTATTTCCATCATTTTGACATTAAGTGGGCAGCTCCTTCAGAAAACAGATTAAAGAATTATCTTCTTTATAATCTGTATCCGATAGGGTCCGGGACAACTTATTCGCAAGACGATGTACAAGCAATGTTAAACACCTTAGTTAATTATCGCAATTTCAATGATGGTGGCACAGGTCCATATCAGTTCTCAGGGCTAAGATCAGCACAATTGGGTGCACAAAGATATAACACTGATGAAACAGACGATATACCTTTAGTTATGACTTTGGGAGTCCATTCGGAGCAATATGTTGTAGGAGATGATAATTCTGCATACACTGTTCCCGGACTTCATTCGAGACGAGCTCCAACTTATGATGAAATATTTGCTCAGGGTAATCTCTCTCTTGCTTATGGTGCCAAAGGGTTCATGTATTACATGGTACCGACAAGAGCTGCTTCTACTCTTGATACAGCTAATCCCTCCTGGAATACATTCGGATTGTTTGATGATTCAGCAGCGGTTTATGATTCAAGTAATTCGGGCACCGGACTGGTCCAAAACCCTGCTAACAACCAAATCCCCAATCACAGGTTTTATGCAGTCAGGGATTTTATCGCATCGACAGCACTTATTGATTCTGTTCTTCTAAAATTAAGATGGATTGATGCAAAAGGTTGGAACAGAACAGAGACAAGTACGATTGACTGGATTAATTCTGTTTCTACAGCTTTGGATTCCAATTTCACTCAAGCGGACGCAACACCGATGGTTGAAACAGGATATTTTGAAGAATATCATTCAACAGGTTACAATCCAAATGCGAAATATTTATATGTTGTAAACAAAAGATGCAACAATATCAATGAAGAATCCAGCCGTTATGTTGCTATGGAAGTGAATTACGGGATATTTCAGGGAAGAAGTAATCTCAAATTTACTGACTTAAAAACCGGTCGTATCTACTACACAAAAGCGGAGGCTGAAGTTGTTGTATTCTTAAGACCTGGTGATGGCACACTTTTCAAAATAGAACCGACTATCGTAGCCGGAGGAGAATTGGTTGGAGATGAAACAGTTGCGAGTAATACAATAATAAAAGGTAATGTTGTGATAAATTCTCCATATATCCTTACAATAGACTCTGGTGCGGATGTGACGATCGAAAACAGTTCAAAGATAAATGTAAACAATACATACCTTTATGTAATCGGTTCAGCGACTAATCCCTGTGTTTTGAATTTTGGTACCGCGAGCTGGTATGGTGAGAATGGGATAATTGCTTCCAATGCACAAATAATGATTGACAAGGCTTTAATCAAAAATGCAAAATATGGTCTCAAATCATATAATGCACAAAACTTTGTTGTTGAAAACACACAGTTTGAGACATGTTATTATGGCATACTCTTGGAAAACCAATCAGCCCGATTTGCCCGTCTCGACAATATATCTTTAAGTCAGTGTTACAGGCGTGGACTAAGTGCCAACGATTCATGGATCACCATGAGTAATTTTAATATTACAGGGTGTGAAACGGGTTTATGGTTTGATTATTGTTTTGTCAATGAGAAATATGATGCACCCGGTGCTAATCTCTTCCTTCAGAACAATTTCATCGGATTATACACAACATACTCCGATCTTTATCTTGGTCAGGATGGAAACGATCCGATAGGTGCATATAATACTTTCCTCAGCATTGATCAGAACATTGAAGCGGAAAATGAGGCTTATGTCAGAGTTCAAGACAACTATTGGGCAAACACATCCTCAAAAATGATAAATGCATGGGGTGGTGCATCAGTCCTTGATGAACCATCATTTACTTATGTTCCGGATAATCCTTTGTCAGGTGATGGCAAAAACGAAGAACTTGCAGCGATAAAAGGGATGTCAAATGGAGAAGGAACCACTGTTCGTGAAAAGCTGGAAACTGCAAGAAATCACATTCGTTCGAACAGATTAAACCAAGCAAGGAAGTTATGTATTGACATTCTTGAGCAGAACGGTGATGATCCTCTTTCTCCAATGGCTCTTCTGGTTTTAAGGCAGACCTTTACTCCTGAAGAGATTTCAAGTTACAAAGAATATATATTGAATGGAAACAAAGCGACTAAAGGCTCGATAGCAAAAGGAATGCTTGCCATTTCAGCTTTTGATCTAATGAATGGCGATGTAGCCATTTATGACAGTATCTGTTCCGAGTATGCAGGGAAACTTCCTGAATCATACGCTCTTTACAAAAAATCACTGTACCAGTTTGGAAATCTTGGTGATGTAAAGGGAGCTAAAATAACAAGAAACAGACTTGAGAGTAAATATCCCGAATCTGTCTATCTGAAAGACTTGAATTCCCGTCTTGCAGACTCGGTCGCATTTCATCCAATAAATTCAGTATCATTGGGTCTTCCTAAGGGGATAACTAATTCTGTCACTGAAATGGTGCATGAATATCAGCTTTTTAACAACTACCCCAATCCCTTCAACCCCGAAACAGTTATAAAATTCTCCCTCAAGGAGAAGAGCAGTGTAACGCTGACTGTTTACAACATTGCAGGACAAAAGGTTGAAGAACTCATAAGCGGTGAAATGGAAAAAGGCTTGTATGAGAAGAGATTCAACGGAACAAAACTCTCTTCAGGAGTTTACATTTTCCGTTTGACAGCGCAATCGCTTGAGAGTAAGACAACTTATTCCAAAACGATGAAAGCTTTGCTCTTGAAGTAGTCCCGATTCTCGGGAAATTCATTCGGGGGTCGAAAACCAAAAACAACAACTAATTTATAAGGCTGTCTCTGTAGGGTGCAGCCTTTTATTTAATCGGTTCATCTGAAAAATTAGTGTAATGCAGGTCAGGCAAAAAGTTTGATGTTATTTCCCGGACTTTTTTGATTCCAAGACTAATCCTATTTGATCTTTGCCACCGATTATTACTGTAAGCCGAAGTCTTTTAAAGAAAACCGGGATACAGTCTCTAACAAAACTGAATCCCGGTTTTTTATTCTACGGGTTTATTTCACAAGCCTGAGTACAGGATATTTTGTTCCTGCTTTTATGAGATAATCAAAGTATTTGTAAGTGGCAAGCCCGATGATACTTTTTGGTTCAAGAGCCTGTACAACTACATTTCCACCCGACTGCCGGGTTGTGATGAGGTAATAATCGCCTTTCAGTTCCTTTGAAGTGAGTGTGGCAGTTGAATAACCGGGATTAATTACTATATCTCCTTCAAAATCCATCGAATCAATCTTTGTAATCATATACTCCTCGATACGATCGGATTTATCGGGTGAATATTTTGTCATAATAAATTTATGCCGGTTAGCCCAGTTTACAAGCTCTTTGTCGTCAGCGGGAATAAGGTAGCCTGCCGGTTTCACCACATCAAAAACCGATTTGACAACGGGACGATAGTCGTTCACAAAAACAACAGTGTCTTTTCCGGTTGCCATGGTGAGAAGGTGCATCTCAAGTTTTTTACCGTTTCCGGTGTGTATCATTTGAATTGCAACTTTTTCAGGTGATCCCTCCACGATTTTCTTTTTCTCGACCTGCACCATTTCCTTGATTTTTCCTGCATTATCGAACATAAATTTCAGATATGCAGTCATACCGGTTTTTTGCGAGTTTGACCTTGTTTTGATGTTCTCAACCGAATCAACGCCGTTTTTCCCTTCCTGGATAAAGGACAGCGTACCCAGCGATCCAAAACCCTGTCTGCCGTCATTTATGTCGTAGGTGCTGTGTCTGATATATTCCTTTTCCGGGGGACCGCCGGGAGTATATTCAGCGTACGAAAAACCGGCACTTCTTACATATTTTGCCAGGAAGGGGAGATACTCATTTTCAGAGAAATTTCGAAGTGCTTCGGGTGTGTTTATGTTGGTCAATCTTCCGGCGGTGACATCGGAATTTTTTATGTAACCTGTTTCCATCCAGCTTTCAGAATAGGGGGAATACTCATGCACATCCATCGAGACATCAAAATTGTAACGATTGTAGAAGTTGTGCAATCCCTGATTTTCAGGCTGTAATAAGAGCAGGTGATCACGGTTCAGGTCGGCACCATTTCCGTTTCTTCTTCTGTTGCCCTCATTCCCGTCGGGGTTCATCATGGGTACAATGGCTATATCAAGTTTTTCAAGGAGCGGGGAGAGGTCTCCCGAAACCAGGTCGCGGATCAGCATAAGAGCCCCTTCCTTACCGGAGGGTTCATCACCATGCTGTTGGGCAAACAGTAAAACTTTGAGCTTGGCAGGGTCGGTACCAAATTCTTTTAGAGAAAATTTCAGAACGGGAATTTCCCTTCCTTTTGCAGAGACTGCTATCGTTTCTGTTACAAAAGGAGCTTTTGTTTTTGGAAGTTTGCCAATAAAATCAAGAACCTGGGCATGTGATGTCAGCTTTTTAAAATTTGATTCTTCCAAAGGGGTTGTAATTTTCTGGGGCAGTAAAAGAGCCGTGAGAAGCAGAAAACAGAAGAATAAACGGTTCAAAATATCGTCCTTTAATTTTGTGTGATTGAAAGCCTAAAATTAACACTTTTGACTCATTCCATCCCTTCAACTCTCTCAAACTGCATGGATGAAATCAAAAAAAAATTTTTAGTTTGCAAACATTTCCCTTGACTTTGTCATTAATACCTGTTAAATTACCCATACAAATGTATGGTATTTTGGAAAACAAACACCCGGAATGAGAGATGACAAGAAATTTAACGGAAACGCAACAGAAGATACTCCAGTTCATCATAGATTTTCGTGATGAAAAAGGGTGGCCCCCCTCTTTATCCGAGATAGCGGAAAAATTCGGCTATAAAAACCGGTCAACTGTGCGGGAGCACCTTCAGGCACTGGAGAAAAAGGGACTCATCCAAAGGGATGAAAAAACAGCAAGGGGAATCGAACTGAAACTCGATGAAAACATGTTCGTAACCCGGCCGATAATCGGTGAGGCTGCTGCGGGAAGTCCCGTTACAATCTATCCCGGAGCAATAGATACGGTTGATCTGCCGAATATGATAAAAATACCAAGGGAGTCGTTCCTTCTGAAGGTGAAGGGACAGAGTCTTAAGGATGCCTATATCTTCAACGGTGATGTGATTATTGTGAATCCGAATGTGGAACCCGTAAATGGTCAGATTGTTGCGGCTGTGCTCGATGACGGTGCGGTTGTGAAGCGATACTTCAAAAAAGGGAAAACCATTGAACTGGTATCCGAGAATCCGGAGTTTCTCCCGATCACGGTGGATGAGTCGTATCGCCACTTCCACATTGTTGGAGTGGTGGTGGGGATATACCGGAGTATGGAAGCCAAACCAAACCGTTATTCTTAAAGGAAGCGACCGAGATGATAAAGTTTAATATCGGAACTGCCGGGTGGTCATACAAAGACTGGGCACCCGTGTTTTATCCGCAAAAGCAGGGTTCTGATTTCAACAAGCTCACTTTTTACTCCCGTTATTTTAATTGTGCAGAAATCAACTCCACATACTATCAGTATGCTCATCCCGGTATGGCTCTCGAATGGTTAAAAAAAGTTGAAAGGAAGGATGATTTCCTGTTTACGGTAAAACTTCATCAGGATTTTACCCACAAACGGGAATATGTGAAGCAAAATATTGATGCGGTACGGAGCGTCCTGAATGTTCTCGTCAGGGGAGAGCGGTTCGGAGGTCTATTGATTCAATTCCCGTATTCTTTTCCTTTCAATGAAGTGACGGCGAACTATCTGATCAATCTGAACGATGAGTTTTGTGGATATCAAAAATTTCTGGAAGTGCGGCACAAATCGTGGGACAGTGATGATGCTGCTAAATTTTGCCGGGAGTGGGGACTTATTACTGCAAGCATCGACCAGCCACAAATCGGAGAATCTTTGCCATTTCGTTTCAATATAGTGAACAGAAGGGCTTATATCCGTCTCCACGGGAGAAACGAGGAGGGATGGCTAAAGTCGATCTCAAATTTTGGAAAACTGCAAAGTTATGAAGCTCAAAATGAAAGATACCGCTACCTCTACTCATCGGGTGAAATTGCAGAACTCGCTCAGATCATTAAGCGGTCACTTCATGAGTTGAGAGAAGTGTATGTCATCTTTAACAACCATCCTGCCGGGAATGCACCTGCGAATGCACTCGAGCTTATCCACTACATCGAAGAAAAGGTAAAAGTGGAAATGCCCGCTCAAATGAGCAACTATTTCCCCGCATTGAGGGTAATCAGCAAAGACCTTGAGCCGGAGTTGTGGGAATGAGTTATGGCAGTAATATTTCATCTTGATCTTGATACTTTTTTTGTTTCGGTAGAGCGGATACTCGATCCCTCCCTGGTGGGGAAACCTGTGATAGTTGGCGGACAACCGGGTGGAAGGGGAGTTGTTGCCGCCTGCTCATATGAGACCAGGAAATTTGGGGTGAGATCGGGAATGCCTGCAGGAAAGGCGTATAAACTTTGTCCACAGGCCATATTTGTCAGAGGGAGTCATGGTGAGTACAGCAGATATTCCAATATGGTGAAGGATATTCTTGTGAAGTATCCCCCTGTTTTACAGCAGGCTTCCGTGGATGAGTTTTATATGGATTTCACAGGTTGTGAGAAAATATACGGTAATTTCATGCTGCTCGCTGAGAGGATACTGGATGAGATTTATGAGAAAATCGGACTTCCCGGTTCAATAGGAATAGGAAGCAACAAGACCATCGCAAAAATATGTTCAGATTTCAACAAACCACGGGGAATCACTTGTGTACCGAATGGTACGGAAAAAGAGTTTTTGGCACCACTTCCCGCTGAGGTGATGCCGGGAGTGGGGAAGGTTTTTATTCGTGAACTCCATTCCCGGGGTATTTACACTTTGGGTGACATTGCCCGAATGCCCGCCGAGTATTTTGCATCGGTTTTTGGGAAAGGAGGATTGGATATTTGGGAAAAAGCGAACGGAAAGGGGACGGAATTTCTTGCGGAATCCTGGGAAAGGAAAAGCATTTCGAGTGAACAGACATTTCGCTCCGACATTTCCTCACCCGCAGAAATTGAAGCCATTATGTTCAGACTTGTAGCCAAAATTTGTCAGCAGATCAGGGATGAAGAAAGTATGGCTACAAATATTCACATCAAACTGAGATATGCCGATTTCTCCACAATCACGCGGGCAAAACAGGTGTTGCCAACAATGGATGACAAATTCGTCTATGAAACCGCAGCGGATCTTTTCAGAAAAGCATATACCCGCCGGGTCGGTGTGCGGCTTATCGGTGTCGGAATGAGCGGTTTCGTCGAGTATCATCAACAACAGTCATTGTTCGAAACAACAGAGGAAAAACGGGAGAAAATGATGTATGCCATCAATAAAATCAGGTCAAAGTTCGGATTTGAGTCGATCGAGATGGGGAAGAATTAAGGCTGAAATATGACGGCTGAAGGCTGAATTTCTGAAGGCTGAAGTATGAGGTCAGAAGTTTGAAGTATGAAAAATTTAGGGGACGCGGATACACGCAGATTAAACGGATTTACGCAGAGGAGTTGTAATAGTTCCACGGATGACACGGATTTAGCACGGATTTCACGGATATATTTTTCTTGTTCTCCTCTGTGTGCTCTGTGAGCTCTGTGGTTTAATAAACCCTTTGCGATCTTTGCGCCCTTTGCGGTTTTGCTCTTCTCTTCGGGGAAATTACTGCATTATTGGATTATTGGATTACTGCATTACTGCATTACTGCATTATTGGATTAGAAAAAGATGTTACATGTACACAGCAATTACTCCCTGTTGCAGGGAGCGGTATCGATAGACGACCTGATCGGGCGGGCAAAGGACTTTGGAATGAAGGCTCTTGCTCTAACGGACAGGAACGGCATGTACGGACTGATTCAATTCTACAAAAAGGCTGCTGAAGCCGGAATCAAGCCTCTATTGGGTGCTTATATCGATGACCCCGGGAATGAAAAGGAGTATGTTCTCCTTCTTGCTGCCACACGGGAGGGGTACTCAAATCTTTGCAGGATAATAACCGCCAGAAAACTGAAGGAGAACTTCACACTTGAGGGGCTTGTCCGGAGTGAATTGCCGGGACTTTTTCTTGTCACCCCTTCGATCAGACTTCTTCAGGCAGCGGGGAACAAGGCAACCGTATTCGGTGAACTTCCCGTAACACCATCCACGAAGAAAATGTCGAGGGAGGTGTATGAGTTCTGCATCGCCAACGGTTACAGGTATGTTCCCACTTCTCCCGTTTACTTTTTAGACAAAGAAGACCATCTTCTTCACAAAACCGTTACAGCTATAAGATTGCGAACAACTCTGGGAAGCATAAAACCAGAGGAAACAGAGTCTGAGGATTACTATTTCAGGAGCTATGAGGAAGTGTTGCGGGAGTGGAAAAAGATACCGGGCGCACTTCAGAACATAAACCATATCGTTGACAACTGCAATTTGAATCTCGAAACGGGGAAGACCAAGTTTCCTCTTTTTCCCACACCAAACAATGAACCGTCATTTTCATATTTGTGGAAGCTTGCCTTCAAAGGGCTGGAAATGAGATATCACACGATCACCGAAACTGCAATAAACCGTCTCCGTTATGAACTTGAAGTGATTAATGATCTCGGCTTTCCCGACTACTTTCTTGTGGTCTGGGATATCGTCAGGGAGGCAAAGCGGCGGGGGATGATGCTGCTCGGGAGGGGATCGGCTGCAAACAGTCTTGTGTCATATTGTCTCGGCTTCACGGAAGTGGATCCGATAAAATATGACCTCTACTTCGAAAGATTTCTGAACAGGGGAAGGATGAGTCCCCCGGATGTTGATCTCGATTTTTCATGGCGGGAGAGGGACGAGATTGTTAAATATGTTTTTGAAAAGTACGGCTACGATAAAGTGGCGATGATTTCGACAACCGTGACTTTCAGAGCGAGATCGGCTTTCAGAGAGACGGCAAAAGTTTTCGGAATTGCCGAGAGTGAAATATCGCAGTACAGCAAGTTCATTCCGTGGACAGATGCAAGAAATCTTGCAAATCTCTCAACAATGTTTCCTGAATCGAAGTCGTTGAAGTTCGAAGGGGAGCCGTGGAAAAGTATTATTTCAATTGCTTCGCGGCTGGCATCATTTCCGCGGCATCTCAGCATTCACCCCGGGGGAATTGTTATTACACCCACTCCTATCACCGATTTTGTTGCACTCGAGTTTGCAAGCAACAAGGGGTTGGGAATAATCATCACTCAGCCAGACATGTATCCCGTTGAGGATATGGGACTGATTAAAATTGACCTCCTCAGTCAGCGCTCCCTCGGAGTACTCAGAGAAACCATGGGGAAGGTGTTGTAATGTTTGACATGATCGATTACCGGCTGCCGGAGCAGTCGAAGACAAAGATAATCTCTCTCCACCGCCCGATACCACGGAAAGAGGCAGGGGTGGACTTTGACATTTTCGATTATGATTTTTTGTTCAAGGATGAGAAGACGGTTGACATAATAAAGCGGGGGAGGACGATAGGGTGTTTTTACATTGAATCGCCGGGGATGCGGTCGCTTCTTACGCGGTTGGATGTCGATACATTTGAAATGCTGACGGCGGCAAGTTCTATTATTCGTCCGGGTGTGGCGGAAAGCGGCATGATGCAGGAGTTTATCGCACGCCACAAAGACCCCCGGAGGCGGAAGTATCTCATTCCCGAGATGGAGAAGATACTGGGAGAAACTTACGGTGTGATGATCTATCAGGAGGATGTGATAAAGGTAGCGCATCACATAGCGGGGCTCTCGCTTGAGGAAGCTGACCTCCTCCGTCGTGCAATGAGCGGTAAACTCAGGAGCAAAACTGCAATGGAGAGGATTGAGGGGCGGTTCTTCGAGTCGTGTGAGATGCGGGGACTGAAGCCTCATGTGGCAAGTGAATTGTGGCGGCAGATAAAGTCATTTGCGGGTTACTCGTTCTGCAAGGCACACAGTGCATCGTTTGCTCTTCTTTCATATCAGGTGGCGTACCTTAAAGTCCATTATCCTGCTGAGTTTATGTCGAGTGTTTTAAGTAACGGTGGAGGCTACTATTCCGCCGCAGTTTACATTCAGGAGGCACGCAGACTGGGTCTTAAGATACTTCTTCCCTGCATAAACAAAAGCGTTTACGAATATACGGGGAAGGGAGGTGAACTGAGAATCGGGTTGCAGGCGATAAAAAACCTGAAAAAAAGCACCGCCGAAAATCTGATCAGGGAGAGGAAGGAAAACGGCGACTACACTTCCCTCAAAGATTTTCTGACAAGAACCCGCTCCGGATTCGAGGACACAGTTCACCTGATAAAGTGCGGAGCAATGGATTGTTTCGGCATGGGGAGACCCGACCTTCTTAAACAGCTCGATGTTTACATGAAGCACAGGCGGATACTCGATACACTTCAGGAGAGCCTTTTTGCCGGTGAGGAGATGGAACTGGAGCGGAAGGTGCTTACGGGGGTTCAGTACTCGGTTGAAGAGAAGTGTCTGGCGGAGATGGAGGCGTTCGATTATATGGTCAGCCGGCACCCTCTGCAGTTTTATGGCGGCTGGACGAACGATACCACTGTCACAAAAGCAATCGACATCCCCAAAATGCACGGTAAAAATGTTAAAATGATCGGCTGGTTTATGACCGCCAAAAGAATACGGACAAAAGACGGCAAGGCGATGAAGTTCCTCTCACTGGAAGACCTGACTGATACCTTTGAAGCTGTGCTCTTCCCCGAAACATACGCCAAATATGCGGAAAAGACGATGTCGTTCGGTCCCTACCTCGTCGAAGGAAAGGTTGACGCCCTGAATGGCAACAACCTGATTGTGAACAAACTTGAAATCATCGGCGGTGAACTTGATATGGAACTGCTCCAAAGTGCAACATATTCCGAAAGCAACTACAGCGGTGAAAACGAAAAAATCTACGAAGAGGAAACACAAATCACCCTCGACCTCGACAAGGAGAAACTGATAAGGGCGTATGCAGGATGACTTAGTTATGAGTTTTGAATTATTAGTTATTGGTTGGAGGGTATGAAGGTGAGCCCGTGGATGATGCGCCTGGAAGTGGAGTAAAAGGGAGCAGGATTTTTCGTAAATTTGCAGTTGAAATTAGATGAAAAATTAATATGAAAAATCTTACAGACACACACGCACACTTGTTTTATCCCGATTATGCTGATGAAATCGATCAGGTAATTGAAAGAGCCCTGGCAGCAGGGGTTGAATATATTATTGTTCCTGCCACTGACCTTGCGAGTTCAGCACAGGTCGTTCAACTGACCAAAAAATATGATATTATATACGGCTCCGTGGGAGTCCATCCCTTGGACAGCAAGGAATGGGACAAAGCCTGGTTGCCGCTACTTGAGCAGACAGTACTCGCAAACAAAGAGAAAATAGTTGCCATTGGTGAGATTGGTCTCGACTATTACTACGATTATTCTCCTAAGAAGAAACAAATTGAAGCATTCCGCGATCAACTGGAACTGGCGATTAAACTGGATCTTCCTGTAATAGTTCACAACCGGAATTCCGATGATGACATGCTGGAGATTATAAAAGAGTTTACACCAAAAGGACTCAGAGCCCAGTTTCATTGTTTTAACGCACCGCTCGAACATGCTCTTGAATATGTGCGCATGGGACACATGATCTCATTTACCGGAAATATCACTTTCAAAAAAGCGGAAGATCTTCGGCTGATTGCGGCAAGAGTACATCCGGAACATCTTTTGCTCGAGACTGATTCGCCGTTTATGACTCCCGTTCCATTCAGAGGGAAGCGAAATGAGCCCGCACATGTTCATTATGTGGCAGAGGAACTGGCGAAACTGCATCATCTTACTGTTGATGATATTTCCCGAATTACAGCCTACAACGCATGGCGATTCTTCAAGATCGGGAAAACTCCCGAAACTTCCATTGTTTATCAGATTGGCACGGCATTATATGTAAATGTTACTAACAGGTGCAACGCCGACTGCGTATTTTGTGGAAGGAAGGATTCTCCGTTTCTGGCAGGATATAATCTCGGGATGGATAAAAACAACGAACCTGATATTCAGCAATACATAGATGCCATTGGTGCCCCGATGAAATATTCCGAAATAGTTTTTTGCGGGTATGGTGAACCTACCATCAGATGGGATGTGGTGAAAGTTGTTGCGGGATTTGTGAAGGAAAACGGTGGAAAGACCCGCATTAACACCAACGGACATGGAAATGTGATAAATCACAGAGATATTACTCCCGAAATGAGGGGTCTTATCGATACCATTTCTGTCAGTCTGAATGCTACAGATTCTAAAAAATATGCAGAACTGATGCGGGTGGATGAGAGTATGTTTACTGAAATGCTGGAATTTACAACAAAAGCCAAAGCTTTTGTTCCAAATGTTGTTTTATCAGTTGTGGGAATTCCTGAGGTGGATATAGAAAAAGCCCGCTCCATAGCAGTCGACGAGATTGGTGTCAGCTTCAGGGAACGGACTTATTTTTAAGATTTAGTATGCCGGATTATTTCGGCATTACAAAAATTTTATCATCAACTTTTGGGTTGATTTCATTGGAATCGAGAGCCATTTTGTAGATGGTTTGTCCTTCGGCTTTTACTTCGATGTCGAAGGCTATCTTCATACCTTCAATGTCTTTATAGTTGGAAGGGTAAATCTCCATCTCAACAGGTTGTCCACCCATCACGGTTTTTGAGGTTTGCTTCAGGATCATGAAAGATTCTTTATCGAGATAGATTTTATAGCTGTCTTTTTCGGCATCTTTAAGTTCGATTACAAAACATTCAACGCCCTCAACTTTTTCGTTGGGGAGCAGTTCGGCAGTGTAACCTTTTGCTTTATAATCCCAGAGAGCCCCATCCATATCTGCCTGAACCTTTAAGTTTTTGAGCTGGTCAGCAGGTATTTCCGCAGGTTCACCATCACCCATAAATGGATTGGTTGACCAGCCTTTCACGCCATCGAATGCCTGAATCATTGTAAGACCCTGAAATGTAACTTCAAATCTAAGTTTTAACGGTCTCGCATAGGTCATTTTGAATGGGAGGTTCTGACCCATTTGGGAGAGTTTGCCTTTTGACAGCATTGTATTTACTTTAACAAGTTTTTCCTGTCCGATTGCGGTGTAATAATTTGCGAGCACTTCATCAAGTGTTTGAGCATGAATCGAAGTGGCAAGAAATAAAAACAGGGACAGAATAATGAAATTTTTCACAGTATTCTCCGAATTAATGAATAAAAATTCAAATCTTACATGTAAAATAACATTTTCTTCAAAAAGATTCCCGATAGTCAATTTCGGGGGGATTTGAGAGCTAAATCATTTTTTTTGAACAATCAACTGTTTATCTTTACTTTCATCAAAAATTATTTTAATAAATCCAATTCAATCAAGAAAAAGGCATTTTATGTTCAATTTCAAATTTTTTCTGTTAGTTTCATTCATTATTTTAGTCTCTTCGCTCAATGCTCAGATATTTGAGGGGAAGGTTACGATGAGTATTTACGATGTAAAATCGCAGGAATTAAAGGATGTGGAATACTACACAAATGGCAAAGAGTCCGCAATTCTTGCCGAAGAAGAGGGAATGAAAGTATCCATCATGATGAAAGATAATAAAATGCTGATGGTCATGCATGCTCAAAAATTATTTATGGAAATACCCCTCGATGGAGAAAACAAAGCAAAAGATTCTGCCAAAAACATTGACGACGCTGTTGTTAATACCGGTGAAACAAAAATGATCAACGGGCTGAATTGTACGAAATACATCATAAAATCGGGCGATCTTGAAAATGGTATTGCATGGTTTACTAAAGACCTGGGTGGATTTTTTCTTTTCAAACTGGATCAGGGAAAAGAAAGTCAGGGCACTGTGATGGGAGCTCTTGGTCAGTTCGCCGACCTTTTCCCGGTTCTCGTTTTGGATAAAAAAGACGGTAAGGAAGTCAAAATGCTTGAGACAACAAAAGCGGAAGTGATGCCTGTACCTGCGAGTGTTTTCGAAGTACCAAAAGATTATAAGTCACTCATTGATCAAATGATGCAGCAGAAATAGAAATCTGAGAAGAAACGGAGAATTTTAATGCTGGATGTGAAGAAAGATCCCATTTGGAAAATGATGGGTTTGTTATTCAAACCCCACCCTTGGCACGGGATTCCGATCGGTGATAATGCCCCTGACAAAATAACGGTATTTATAGAGATTGTTCCCACGGATACGGTCAAGTATGAAATTGACAAGGGCACCGGGTACCTCAAAGTTGACCGTCCACAACGGTTTTCAAATGTGAGTCCATGTATGTATGGATTGATACCTCAGACTTTTTGTGCTGAAAATGTTGCCGCATTTTGTGATGAAAAGACGGGACGAAAGGGTATCATCGGTGACGGTGATCCGCTGGATATTTGTGTATTGTCTGAAAAAACCATAACGATGGGTGGAATCACTCTTGAGGCGATTCCCATAGGCGGATTAAGGATGCTCGATGGTGATGAGGCTGATGACAAAATTATAGCCGTCATGAAAGGTGATGCCATTTACGGAAACATGCGGGATATTCATGAGTGTCCGCCTTCACTTATTGAGAGGCTAAGGCACTACTTCCTCACCTATAAAGATATTCCGGGGTCCTCAAAAGCCCGCACTGAGATAACTCATATTTACGGCAGGGAAGAGGCACATGAAGTGATCAGGCGAAGCCAGCTTGACTATGAAAGCAGATTCGGCGGGATAGAGGAGATGCTTACAGACATCCTTCGTGGTTAGTCATTATAGATGTCAAACATCATGCAAGTGCCCTCTCCGGGGGCACTTTCTATTTTTAAAGCCGAGCCGTTAATATTCAAAAATTGCTTTATGATTATTAATCCGATGCCCGTTCCTTTTTCATTGTCAGTTCCGGGTTTCGACTTGATAGAATTCTCATTTAAAATCCTGAAAATCTCATCCTGAGTTATCCCCGTACCCGTATCGCAGACCCTGACAGAAATTTTGCTGTCACTCGACAACCCGGCGTGAATTTTAATGCTGCCGTTTCCGGGGGTATATTTGATTGAATTGGCAACCATATTTCTTAGAATGGTATCAAGCATGAATTTATCGAATCTGACGGGAGGTAAATTTTTCTGAACAGCATTCTCAATGGTTATTGATTTTACTTCTGCCAGAGGAGCAACTGTAAGAATGGTCCCTTCTACAATTTTATAAATATCCAGCGGCTCTTTTACCACGGTTAGTGATTTGCTTTGGGTTCTTGCCCAACTAAGGAGATTTTCCAAAATTTGTAAAGTGGCGATTGCAGTTCGTTGCGAGTCTTTCAGGAGTTTAAACTTCTCTTCCTCTGTCATTTCGTAATATCCATCAATAAGGATATCTGCAATATTGATCAGCAATACGAACGGATTTCTTAAATCGTGAGCAAGAATGGAGATAAGACTGTCTTTACTTTCATTCAGTTTTATAAGCTCCTCCTCCGAGCGGGTCAATTTTTGGAGGTACTGTTTGATAGTTTTCTCGGCATTCTTTAGCGCTGTTATGTTAGCTGCATAAAGAACTATTTTTTCCACTTCATTCCCCTTGCTCAGGGCAGGATAAAAATTCAGATTAAAGTGGTAATTTTTCCCGTCATCAGACTGAAATTCCACTTCCTCAATAAAAGAATTTTTCTCCTCTTTTATTCGTCGAAGCCTTTCCGGGGTGAGAATCGAACTAATCTCCATATTCACAAACAAATCGCTTATTTTGGATTTGTTTCTTATCAGAATTTCACTGTTCGAAGCGTTGATGAGCATAAAGGGGTCTGTGACAGAATTGATCATATCCTGAACGAGTCGCAACGAGGCTCTTTTTTGATAGAAAATGACAAGAACAGTAACCAGTAGAGAACCGAGTACAATAAAAATGATCAGGTATATCATTAAATTGCGGCTGTTCTGCAATTCTTGAAGTTGCTGTTTCTCCGACAGCGTTTTTATTTCCTGATCTTTTAGTTTAATTTCATAATCTATACTTTTTAACAGCAGATTATTGTATGAAGATTGAGTAAAAAGACTGTCTCTTTGCTGTATCAGCATATCGGCATATTTAACAGCCGTTTCGGAATCATTCTGCGCTTTGGCAATATTAAACAGGGCGATATAAGCCTCGGTTAAAGCAACTTTAAAGTTAAATCGTTTTGCAAGCTGCACAGCTTCTTCCAGTTTTTTAACAGCTTCACCGGGCTGATTGTCTTTCCTGAAATATTCTGCAAGTTCAATCCATGTCTCACATTTTCCGCGTGGGTCGTTCAATTTTTCAAATATCCCGGCAGCCTTCAGTGTATATTCTATCGCTTTGCTGTATTCTTCTTGATCCGCATAAATCCGTGCAAAACTTTTGTAGACAATTCCCGTTCCACCTTCGTACTTGTACTTGACACTTATTGAATATGCTGTATCGAGATAGCTGGAAGCCAGAGTATAAAGTTTTTTCTTGCGGTAAATAGAGGCAAGATTTGTATATGTCCTCGCCAGAGAATTGTAATCACCTGTTTTTTTCTTCAGCTCGAGGGAGAGGAGGGTGTATTTTTCGGAGTTCTGGAAATCATGCTCCATCGAGTATGCAATGGCGAGATTGTTATAGAGTTTGGAAAGCTTGTCCGGATTGTTATCCTTTTTTCTAAATTCCAGAGCCATTTCATAAAATCTGATTGCCTGTTTGCCATCACCAAGAAAGTAGAACGCCAAGCCGATGTAGTTGTGTGAATCGGCAATCAGGACGGGAATTTTGTACTTCTCTCCAATGGTTCTTGCCTTCATTGCATAGGTAACCACCGAATCGTAATAGCCAAGATTGGTAAAATTAACCGCAATTGCAGTGTATGCTGTACCCTCAGTCAATGGATCTTTTGCCTTCTGAGCAAGTGCAACAGCTTCAAATCCCTGTCTGGTTCCAAGAAGGGGATCGACATCTTTATATTTGAACGAAAGTTGTACAAGAGTTGCAGCTTTAATAGCGCCGGTCTGCCCGGAAGCGGCAGCGAGGAGTGAGTCAATTGAATTACCATAAGTTGTTTCAACCGTTAAAAACAGAAACAACAACAGCCGGCATAATTTAAATTTCATTGTGTGAAGTATTTTATCATTTTTGAAGAGGTAAAATAAAGATTTTTTCTGTAAACAATATTAAATGTTAAAAAGATATCTAAAACATTCCATGTCCCGTAAGTGGGAGAGAACCCTTTTTATCCTTGTAGTATGCCAGTTTTTTGCAATGGGTGGAATGAGTGCTTTAATTCCATTTCTTCCTCTGTTTATAAGGGAGCTTGGGATAGCTACGACTAATGAAATCGCCATCTGGAGCGGGATAGTATTTGCAGGTCCTTTCGTTACAGCCCTCATCGCCCAGCCGATGTGGGGCGCTCTGGGGGATAAACGGGGCAGGAAGCCGATGGTAGTGCGTGCTCTGCTCGGTTTGGCGATTGCTCAGGTCCTGATTTATTTTGTACCAAATGTTTACTGGTTACTTGGAATGAGGCTTCTGCAGGGGACATTAAGCGGATATAATGTGGCAGCAATGTCTTTAATTACAGCCATCGCACCAAAAGAACGACAGGGTTATTCCATCAGCCTGCTGCAATCAGCAAGCAACGGGGGGGTAGTGGTTGGGCCCGTAATCGGCGGGTTGCTTTCAGAAATTCTTGGTTTCAGAGGGGTTTTCCTCGTAGTAGGGCTTGCCATTGCTTTGCTGGCGGTTGTTGTGATTATGTTTGTTGATAAGGACTCACATGCTACTGACAAAGAAGAAGAAATCGGAGTTAGAGACAATATCAGAACGATGCTGAATGACCGCGTTTTATTGGGCACAGCGTCGCTCATCCTGTTGACATCACTGGGAATCTCTTCACTCAGACCAATATTTGTTTTGTACATAGAAAGTTTCAATTTACCACCTGAGTACTCTTTGGCATTTATGGCAGGAAGTTTATACAGTATTCTTGGGATTTTTTCGACCATCAGTTCGGCTTATTTCGGAAAAATTGTCGACAAGGCGGTTCTGAGGAAAGTCCTGGGATTTGCTTCACTTGGAACGGGACTGATGTATGTCCTCCACCCGTTTATAACGAATGTGTATCTATTGATACCTGCACGGACAGTATTGGGCTTGTGCTACGGGGTTATAGTGCCTGTTCTGTTTACAAAAATATCGACACATACGAGCGGTAGAAACAAAGGGGGCATACTGGCACTCGCCATGAGTTCGCAGACATTGGGGGTAATTTTTGGCTCAATTTTATCGGGTAATCTGGTGAACTGGTTTGGAGTCCGCTACCCGTTTTTGATAATCGGTTTGTTTTTCCTCTCAATTTTTGCCATCACTCCCTTCCTCCGGAATGATTAAAATGATTTCATCGAATGCCATTTGCCGTTGTGAAATTTCAGGAACATGACGACCATGTAAATTGTAGTGTAAAGAATTAGAGCCGACCATGCACCTGGCAACCCGTATCCCAGATAGATTCCGAGGAAATACGACATTGGCACCAGTATCAGGAGATTGGTGATTACTTCGACCATCATCACAAAGGTGGTTTTCCCTGTCGATTGTAATCCATAAGCGAAAACTATACCCGCCCCGAAGAATATCTGCGCAAAGCCGGCAAATTTGATTGCCGGAATTGCAGCATTAATGACCGAATCTTTTTCAGTAGTGATATGAAGCAAAACTTCAGGAAAGAAAATAAAAATTGTCGAAAGTATCAGTGTATAAATTGTAGCGAGTTTCGCAGTTTCATAACCGAATGTCTTGGCTCCCGTGATGTTATCCTTTCCCAGTTCATTACCCACGAGTGTCTGAGCGGCAATTCCGAATCCGTTGGAGGGGAGGAATGAGAGAAAAAGAGTGGAAATGATAGCCTGAGTTGCAGCCTGCTGATTTATACCGAGTAAACCGGTAATAGCAACAAACGAGAGAAATCCGATAAGGATAAAAACATTTTGAAAGGAAACGGGAACTGACAATTTCAGAATCCGTTTGATAATCTCGGGGACAATTTTAAGACTTTTGCTAAAATGATACTTTTCCCTGTAGTTTCTGAAACCAAGAAAAACAATAAAATAATAAATTGCATCAAACACTGTTGCGAGAGAAGATCCGAGGGATGCACCGGCAATTCCCATTTCGGGAGCTCCCAGTTTCCCATAGATAAACATGTAATTGAAAAGAATATTCAAAAGATTAATCATTATTGCTGAGAACATGAAAATCTTTGTATTTCCTGTTCCGAAAAAGAACCCCCTGAATGAGACAGTAATCATGAAAAAGGGGAGTCCGAGGTATCTCCAGATCATGTATTGTGCTGCGTAGTCGGCGACTTTATCATCTTTTGAGAGAAAACCTGAAATCCAATCGGCAGTTACCCATCCAATGATTGCCATCAGCGTACCGATAGTCACAGTGAGGACGAATGAATTGAAAAGCACAGCGCTGATGCCCGCATAGTTTTTCTCACCATATCGGCGTGCAACGAGTATGTGAGTTCCGGTCGACAGGGAAGAACAGATGCTCACCACCGCCCAGGTGGCGAGTAATCCCAAACCCATTGCAGCCAAAGTATATTCAGGATCCGGAAGCCTGCCAACCATCGCAGTGTCAACGAGAGAAAGAATCATCTGAGTTGATAGTCCGGCGATGACCGGTAAAGCCAGTTTGAGGATTGTACCGGAGTAAGCCGGATCAGGTAGAATTTTCTTAAGCATGCGATTTTGATTTAAAAAAGAAGCACAATTTACGAAAAGCAGTGAAATTTTGAAAGAACTTTAATATTGCTGGTTTAAAATCTCAAAGAGTCTCTTTCGTTTGAGCGGTTTTGAGATAAAGCTGGTAAATCCCGCTTCAAGGCACTCTTTCTCAGTATTGGTAAGAAAGTATGCGGACATTGCAATAGCCACAGGCACATTTGGAAGAGTGTTTTTTATTTGCATGAAGAGCTCAATCCCGTTCATTCCAGCACCGAGATTGATGTCGGTCATTAGAAAATCGAAAGAAGATTTTTCGAGTGCTTCAATTGCTTCATTTGCAGATGAAACCAGTTTGATTTCGTACTCTCCGGAGAGGTATATTTTAATCAGTTCACGGTTGGTGTAATCATCCTCAACGATAAGAATGCTTTTTTTAGGATAACCATTCAATTTTTCTTTCATTTCATCAGAATCGGTTTCCCGTATCAAAGTATCCGACTTTAATTTTAGAGTAAATTTGGAGCCGTTCCCCGGTGAACTTTTAATTGAAATTTTAGCGTCTATCATCTCACAAAATCTCTTGACTATGCTTAACCCGATGCCTACGCCTTCATAATTTCTGCCAATTCCTTCAGAAACCTGTCGAAACTCATCAAAAATTATCTCCTGATCCTTAAGCGAGATACCTATTCCGGTGTCCTCAACTGAAATTGAGATGATTCTTTGTTTTTTCAGGTTTTCAACCCCGAGTCTTATTAAAATTCCCCCCGTGTGGGTAAACTTTATTGCATTAGAGAGGAGCTGCCGGATTATCTTAACGAGTATCACCTCATCTATTTCAATAATTACGGGATGTTCAGGAATTACATAGCTAAGTTTAAGTTGTTTCTTTTCGACTAAATCGTTGAATCCGTTGTAAACCTGAACAACAATTTCTCCCAGATCCACACTATGTTTTTCAGATCTGTAGTTTTCAATCTCAAGTTTTGAGAGGTCCAGAACCGCTTCCAGTGTTTCCATAAGTTTTATGGCACTGTTATATACTCTTTCAGCCATTTCAAGCTGTCCCTGATCTTCCAGATCTTCCTTCAGCAGTGCTGAGAAACCAATTATGCCGTTCATTGGGGTTCTTATCTCATGGCTCATGTTTGCGAGGAATAATGATTTCATTCTGTTGAGAGTTTGAGCCTCATTTTTGGAACGGATAAGCTCATTTTCGAAAATCTTGTAGCTGGTGTAGTCGCTTATCTGAATAACCAGTGCATCTGTTCCGGCAGGAGTTTTAAACCAGAAGTAGTTGACGCGAAGAAAAGTGGATTTGTCATCCCTTTCAATTACAGTATCGTAACTGACATAGTTAGAGAAGTCTTTTTTAAGTCTTCTTTCAGCATTAAAAATTTCAGGAAATATTCTCTCCATATCATCAAGACTACCGATTATATCCGGATCGGAGCTTATTTCCAGAATATCAATGGCACTTCTGTTTTTACCGATCAGTTGACCTTTTTCATCCAGGAGCAGTATACCGAGTGAGGAGCGCTCGAAGAGTGACTCCAGAAGTTGAAAATAGAGGGAGGATTCTTTACTGTCAAGGGATTTTGGGCTATTCCCGGATTCTGAATCGCCCGTTAGAGATGAAATCTCTTTCTCCTTGGGAGTGATTTGTCTCTTCCTTAAAATGATGAAATAGAAGAGAAAGAACACGAGGTTTAGCAGCGTTAAAAGGAGAAGAATGGAGTCGGTCATCAAACTGTCAAATTATTGTTCCGTAAAAATATTAATTTCTTCGGTTAGAAAAAGAATTTCAATTGAAAACTTAAAAAAAATTGTTAAATTTGGGCTTAATACATAGAAAGAATAAACAAAGAGATATGTCGCGAGAGCTGGTTCAGAAAATTTTGTCGATTTCGCTCGGAGTTATGTTCATCTTCTCCGGAATCAGTAAACTTTTTCCAATTGAGGCGTTTGAGACCGTCACAGTGCAACAGGGGATAATGAACTGGGAACTGGTACCCTGGTTTTCGCGGGCGATGATCTCGTTTGAGCTGTTTCTGGGATTATTGTTTCTCTTGAACATCAAACTTCGAAAATTTACACTTCCCGCATCTTTTTTGTTGCTGCTTGTTTTCACCGTCTATCTGGCAATTCTGGAGTTTACAGGCAAAGGGGGTGACAATTGCGGTTGTTTTGGTGAAATGATCCCAATGACAGCACTTCAATCGATTCTTAAGAATTTGATTTTTATGGGAACTGTCGGTTATTTGTATTTTGCAATTGAGGCAGAGAAGAAATACACATTCGTGCATATTGCTGCAGGTTATGTTGTCGTGCTGGTAACGATTCTGGTGCTTTTTCCGGTTAAACCTTATGAAGTCTTGAAAGCCCCTGAAGTCTCGAAACCTCTGCTTGAACCGGTTTTGACAGATACCATGGTGCAGACGGCAAAAACAGACAGCCTGAATTCAATTGAGAAGGAAACAAATAAGAAAAAAGATACAGTTATAGTGAAAAAGTCTGATGAGAAGCCACCTTTAGCATCAAAATATCCTCCTGTCGTTTCGATTTACAGTCAACTGGTACCCGGAGCAGATAAAGGAATTATGATAGTAGCTTTTTTAAGCCTTGATTGCGATCATTGCCTGGCAGTCGCAACCGCTTTGAATCAAAATTCGGCATCCCTGAAAAGAACCGGAAGATATTACCTGTTTTTAGGCTCTGAGGATCAAATTGAACCATTTTTTTCCAAGTCGGGTGGGAGTGTCTCGTATAACCTGCTGACACCTCAAAAATTCTATCCTCACCTCAATTCGGCACCCCCAAAAGTAATCCTTTTGGTAAACGGTAATATTGTGCTGACCATGGAAGGAGAGAGTGTGAATGTAAAAACAATAATCGACAGAATTAATGAATTGACACTAACTTATTTAATATAATGGAATTAACAAGAAATATCTCAATAGTAAACAAAATAGCAGAGACTGTGCAGGTGACCGAAATAATCGAGTCGACAGCACAGGAAGCGGGTTTCGCTCAAAAGGATATCTATGACATTTTGATAGCAGTCGATGAGATATTGTCGAACATTGTTTACTATGCCTATGAGGAAGGGGAAGAGGGACAAATCGAAATCAGGATGATTTACAGCGACAAGTCTCTCCGGCTCGAATTTATCGACGAAGGCAGGGAGTTCAATCCTTTGATAAAGTCAGATCCTGATCTTTCCATTCCACCTGAGGAACGGGAAATTGGAGGACTGGGAATTTTTATAGTTAAAAAATTGATGGATTCTGTTGTCTACTCCCGGGAGGGAAAGCGGAATATTTTAAAGATTACAAAAACAAAAACCGGAGAATAAAATGGATATTAAAATCAACCGGAGCGCCGGACAATTGGAACTGGAACTTGACGGAAGACTTGATATAACTTTTCAGGAGGTACTTGAAAACGCTGTAACCGATACTTTCGCTGAAAGGCCGGAAAAAGTGACTATCAACTGTGCTAAACTCACTTTTATCTCGAGTGCCGGTCTTCGTGTTTTTATGAAGGCACACAAACTCTCTGCAACTTCGGGTACTCAGCTTTTTATTTCAAATTTGAACGAAACAACCAGAAAGATATTTGATATCACAGGATACCTTTCTATTTTTAATTTAATCGATTAACCGGAAGTAAATCATGGATATTACCAAAAGCACAAAAAGTGATGTAACAATTCTGGAACTGAAAGGAAGGTGTGAGATTCAGGATTTTGATCTTTTGAGCAAGCACTTGACAGACATTATCGAATTGGGTGAAAAGAGGCTGATTTTGGATTTTTCGTCACTTCATTTTATCAACAGTGCCGGTTTAAGAGCCATAATTGTGGCTGTTCAAAAAATGAACAATGCCTCCGGAAAAGTGGTTTTTTGCAATGTAAACGAGACAGTTGAAAAACTTTTCGGGATCACAGGATACTCCTCGCTGCTCGAAAGATATTCATCTGTCGAAGAAGCGCTCGAAGGCATAAAAGGTTAGAAAACCGGCTTTAGATTGTCTAATGGTTTCTTGACGGTTTGTTTCCCTTTCCCGATATTTTTTGGAACGGCGATATTGAAGAGCAGTTTATTATCGCCGTTTGTAAATTCCACGGCATCCCTCGTGGAGAGCAGACTGATCTTTCCATCTTGGATAAAAAGAGTAAACTCGAGATTTCCGTTCATTCTGTCCCAAATCTGTAACAATCCGGTGGAGGAAAGCGCTGCGACATGTGATTTTCCGAATTCGGATAAACCGGTTAAAGCGAAATCACTCTCTTCGAATTGAGAAATTGCTCCCTTCTCTATCTCTATTGATGAGAGAAGCCCGCCATCTCCGGTTGTCAGCACACTTCCTTTGGTGTTGAATATTGCACCTGAAACTATCCCGTTCTCATTCTGGTAGGTTCTAAAATTAAACAACTGATTCGTGTTCCAAAAACGGGTAGTCCTGTCGTCAGAAGTTGAAACCAGATACCCACCCTTGTCACCTGTAACAACCGAGTTAACAGCTCCTGTGTGTCCGGAGAAGGTGCTTTCCTTTTTCCCTGTAAAAGGATCGACAAAGTAGATAACACCCTCATATGTTCCGGCAATGGCAAGTTTGAGCTCCTCTGAAAATCCCGTTGAAGTAAATTTACCTTTTAGCTCGGAAGTAATGGCATTGAGGGCACCTAAGGCATTTGCAGGCATAATTTTTAATTTTCGGTCGCCACCGCTTGAAATCAGAAAATCCTTGCTAAACTTTAACGAAATTATTTCTTTTTCGTGGATTTTCTCCAACAAATCAATCTCTCCGTTTTGCAGGTTTATCACACATATTTCTCCATCCTGATTGCCAATTGCCACTTTTTTGCCATTGTTGTTGAGCGAAAGAGCAGTTACGGGGGAGAGAGCTTTATAAATATTCTCAGGTTTAAATGTGCCATTTAATGCAACTTTGAATACTTCACCACCGGAGGTGGAGTAAACAAGATAGTCTTTTCCTGATGCGAAGAGTGCAATTTCTCCCTGAAAAGAGTTAAATTCTCTTTTTTCCAGTTCTGTTTTGTTTAGATCCCAAAAAAGTGATCTGAAGCCGAATGAGAAACTGACACCCTCGGTATCATTTTTGAAAAGGAAAAGCGACAAGGTATATTCATGTGCGTTAAATGATTTGTAGATGGTTTTTTCACCGATATTTATCAGTAAAATCTGATTTTCGAGGGTTGTAGCTGCTGCCAGTCTTCCGGAGGGGGAGGCTGACAGAGAGGTAATCATTGAAACAGGTTTTGTACTCATGACTCTGTTCTGTTTAGGTGTTCCGGCAGGATTACAATCAAAAAATTTTATATCACCGTTAAAAGATGAAGCAAGCAGCACTTTCCCGTCGTCGAAATTTTGAAGTCCTGATACATCTGAATCGAATATCTCGCTTGAATCGGTGATTTTCTGCTGACGGGTATCGAAGAGATACAGTTTTCCTGAAGTTGCCCCCAAATACAGAATACCGGTTTCTTTGGCAAAAGTTGCTGTGTTGATATCTGCAGGAAGGTTTTTCATGTCAAATAGTGTAGTCAGGGAATCGGGATCCAGCCCAATCAGAAGACCCCCAAAACCGCTGCACCAAATAATATTTGAAGTTTTATCGAATATAACACTATTAATTGCCCTTGTTGAAATTTTCCTTTTCGATAGAAGCTTCATTGACTCAATATCATAAAGACTGACCACACCCTTCGAGTCACCGGTGAGTAAAATATTCCCGGAGAAGAAATTCATTGAATTGACAACACCCGGCAAATTTTTAATATTTCCTGTCAGAATGCCTGTATCGTAATCCCAAATCTTAAGCAGATTATCGAATCCGGAGGTTATGCAGATTGTACCGTCTGGTGAGATAACGGCAGTTCTTACTCCGCTGGAGTGATTGTTCTGAGGAACAATTTTTTCTGCCTGAGGGTAAGAAAAGTTGACCATTAAGGTACATAACAGGAATAAAACCGCCGTGAAATAGTTAGGCATCTGCATTTCCTTTTAAAGTTTTCCGATTTTCCATAAATTAAAAATAGTAAATCTTTAATTTACACTTTAAAAGAATTTTCTTTTTGGTGAATAGCACAAAAACGGAGAGAAATTGAGCGAGACATATGAAAAAGCCGGAGTGAGTATAGAAGCCGGTGAAGAAACAGTAAGAAGAATCAAGAAAATGGCAAAATCCACCTTTAATAAAAGTGTCCTGAGTGATATCGGGCTTTTTGGCTCATTTTATGAACTTGATCTTGAAAAATATAAAAAACCGGTTCTGGTTTCAAGCGTGGACGGTGTAGGAACAAAGTTAAAAGTGGCATTTGCGATGGGAAAACATGATACGGTTGGTCACGATCTTGTGAATCATTGTGTTAATGATATTGCTGTATGCGGAGCGGAACCTCTTTATTTTCTGGATTACATGGCGTTCGGAAAACTGAATCCCGCCGTTGCAGAGGATATTGTCAAAGGGTTTACACAAGGCTGTCTCGAGAACGGTTGTGCACTTATTGGTGGGGAGACCGCTGAGATGCCCGGTTTGTACAACGAGGGGGAATATGACATGTCGGGAACCATCGTTGGTGTGGTCGAGAAGGAAAAGGTAATAAACGGATCAAAAATTAAGAATGGTAATCTGCTGATAGGATTCAAGTCCTCAGGTTTGCATACGAACGGTTACTCTCTTGCGAGGAAAGTATTATTCTCAAAGTTTTTACCGACTGACTATTCGGAGGATCTTGGTAAATCCTATGGTGAGGAGTTGTTGAGCATCCACAAATCGTATTTAAAATTGATTAGAGCCTTTACTGAGCATGATCTGGTTTCGGGGCTCTCCCATATCACCGGAGGAGGTATAGAAGGAAACACAAACAGAATTCTACGGGAAGGTTTGGCTCTCTCTATTGATTGGTCCGCCTGGGAGTTTCCTGCAATATTTAATATCATCCAAAAGACCGGCAACATTTCCGATGAAGAGATGCGACATGTCTTCAATCTTGGAGTCGGGCTTGTTGCAGTGGTACCGGAATCCAATGTTGACGCTGTTACAAAAATCTCCCTGAAAGAAGGTGAGACTCCTGTTGTAATGGGTAAGGTGGTAACCGCATAGATGAGGCGATTCATTCCTTTAGCCATTCTGATTTTATCTTTTTCGATTAACACTTTTTCGCAAGAGGTTACCGGTAAACCTTTCGACACTTGTATCGATGTAATTTCGTATCATCTTGAACTCAACCTCGTAGATGCATTCAAAAAGAGAAACAATCGAGCTTTTGAGGGAGAGGAGATTATCTCTCTTGCGGTCAAACACTTTCCTAAAGATGGAAATATCTGGCTAAATGCTTCGAAGAATTCAATTGAAATTAAAAGTGTGTCAGGTCATTTACAAATTTCAGAACGGGATGGTGACAAAGTCCATTTTCTACTTGATAAAAGTGTAAAAAAGGGGGACACGATAGTCTTCTCGATGAAATATGCACATACCGGAGTGATTGATGAAGGATTGTATGTTTCTCCCGGATCCGTCTTTACCAATAATGCACCGATAGAAGCGAGGGACTGGTTCATTTGTAAAGATCATCCGAGTGACAAGGCATTTTTCTCCGCTAAAATTTCGGTGCCATCCAACATCACTGTTGGTGCCGTAGGACTGCTCGAAAGTGTCAGCGATTCAGCAGGAATAAAAAAATGGTACTGGAAGAGCCGGTTCCCGATGTCCACCTATTTAATGGTCTTTTCCGCTTCTTCAGATTACAAAACTGAAAAGTTTAATGTAAGTTCTAAATTGACCGGCAATGAAATTCCGGTAGAACTATACTGGCGGAAGGGGGAGGACAAAGAGAGTGTGGACTATATCAGAAAAGCAATGCCATATATGCTCGATTTCTTCGAGGAGAGATTTGGTAAGTATCCTTTCGAGAAGATAGGTTTTGCAACTCTTACTTCAGATTTTCCTTATGGTGGCATGGAAAACCAGTCTTTCATAACGCTTTGTGCCGGTTGCTGGGACGAACTGCTCATTGTACACGAATTTTCGCATCAGTGGTTTGGTGATCTTGTCTCTCCAAAGAGCTGGAAAGACCTGTGGTTAAATGAGGGCTTTGCTGAATATATGGAAGCCCACTGGGTCGAGATTTGGACACCAAAAGAGAAGAATTACTACAAATCGATCATTGAAGACTATGCGAATTACTATTTTATCATAAACCCCAAGGAAGCCATCTCGGAAAAATCGTGGGACTATAATACTCCCCCAGGGGGTGAACTTTACAATCCTGCACTCGTTTATAAAAAAGCCGCATGTGTGATACACATGTTGAGACAGGAGCTTGGCGATTCAACATTTTTCCATCTGTTGAAAAGATTTATGTCTGAGCCCTCCTTTATGTATGCAAATGCATCAACAGAAGATTTCGTAAAGCTGACTAATGAGGTGAGTGGCAGAGACTATTCCTGGTTCTTCCATCAGTGGCTCGATTTCCCGGGTCACCCTGTTTACGCTAACAGGACGCGTTTATTCACCGAGAATGGATCTGACTGGCTGGAGATTACTCTTATTCAAAAGGATTGGGAAAGAGTATATTACAAATCAAATTTCGAACTTCTGGTTGAATATGAAGACGGAAGGAAAGAAACTTTCAAAGGATTCAACAAAGAGAATGGAGAGACTTTCAGATTTAAAACCGGAAAAGGGGCGAAATCCGTAATTTTTGATCCGGATAACAAAATTATATTAAAGAAGGAGGAATAATCCTCCTTCCACTTTACATCAATAGAAAAATCATCAACCCGGAGGCCATGTCATTTTTCTGCCGCCGAGCAGGTGGATGTGTAAATGATGAACCTCCTGTCCACTGTCATCCCCGTTGTTGATTACCAGCCTGTAACCTGATTTGTCCACTCCTTCGGATACCGCAATTTTTTGTGCAGCATCGATTAGAGAAGCTAGTAATCCTGAATCCCGGGATAAATCGAAATTTTGAATTTTATCAATTTCCAGTTTTGGAATTATAAGAATATGAACCGGAGCTTTCGGATTGATATCCCTGAAAGCGAGCACTTCATCATTTTCAAAAACGATGTTCGCCGGGATTTCTTTCCGAACGATTTTAGAAAAGATGGTTTCTGCCATTCTATTCTCCTTTTTCGATACCGTATTTTTTAAGTTTGTTGTACAAATGACTCCTTTGGATATCCAGGTCTTCGGCTGTCTTGCTTATATTCCAACTGTTTATCTCAAGTTGTCTTAGTATATAAGCTTTTTCCGCCTTGTCCTTGAAATCCTGAAAAGAACTGCTCTCAGATATGAGATCATCAATCGAGACTTTTTCGACCGGCAGAAGAAAGTCGATATCTGCGAGTTTTATCACCGGTGAATTAGCCAGAATGATTATCCGCTCGATAATGTTTCTAAGCTCTCTCACATTTCCGGTCCACTTCAGTTTTTTGAGGAGGGTTATTGCGTCATCGGCGAATTGAGGCACAGTTTTTTTATGCTTTGTCGCAATTTCTTTTGCAAAGTGCCGGACAAGAACGGGGATATCATCGACCCTTTCGCGTAGAGGAGGCACCCTGACCGGGATCACATTTAATCGGTGATAAAGATCTTCTCTGAATTCACCTTTGGCGATCATCTCGTTCAAATCCCTGTTTGTTGCCGAAACAAGTCGCACATCGACAGGTATTTTCTTTGATCCACCCACCCGTTCAATTTTTCCATCTTCAATTGCCCTTAAAACTTTTGCCTGTGCCTGCAGGCTCATGTCACCAATTTCATCGAGGAAGAGGGTACCCTTGTCGGCAAGTTCAAATTTCCCCGTCCTTTGGTTCATGGCACCGGTAAAAGACCCCTTTTCGTGACCAAACAGTTCAGATTCGATCAACTCATTTGGTATCGCAGCGCAATTTACCTCCACAAAAGGCATCGAAGAGCGGGGAGACGCGGAGTGAATTGCTCTTGCTACAAGCTCTTTGCCGGTACCGTTTTCGCCAAGAATCAGAATCCTGGCATCCGTCGGGGCTACTTTTTTAATTATTTCAAGAATCGAGGTTATCTGTGATGAAATGCCGAGAATAGGAGAAGGAGCTTCAATCTCTTTCTTGATTGTCTCAAATTCTTTTTTCAGAATTGCAGTTTCAGATGCATTCCTCACGGTTATGAGCAACTTTTCCCTGTCGACGGGCTTTTCAAGAAAATCGAAAGCTCCGTTTCTGGTTGCTTTTATCGCATTGTCTATGTTGCCATAGGCAGAAATAATTACAACATTCAGATTCTTGTCAATTTCCCTGATATGCTTAAGAGTCTGGAATCCATCCATTCCGGGCATATTGATATCGAGCAGGACAGCATCAAACTTGTCTTCTTTTATTAATGTGAGTGCCCGTTCTCCATTTTCTGCAGATCCGGTTTCATAACCCTCATAGTCGAGGATCATTGCGATACTTTCTCTTATTCCGGGCTCATCATCTACAATAAGTATTCTTGGCATTTGGTGTCTATTTATTCGGTTTATACAATTTCAGGTAATTTGACGGGAGTTCCCCGCTTTTTTTTCTTAATTCATTTCCAAATTTAATTCCCAGCAAGTTAACAGAAATATCTTTGCCTGAAAATTTTGAGTCAATTTTGAAAGATTCTTCGAATACTTCGATAAAATAGCCAAAAAGCTCTGTAATCCCCGGGATAAAACTGTTGTACTCAAGAAATGCAGATCCAAAAAAATGAGACAACTTGTCGATATCGCCATATTCTGTCTTTGGTGAATCATAAAAAAGAAATCTGGGAAGATTCCGGTTTTTTTCTTTGAAAATTTCAGTGGAAGATGAGAAAAAGGGGATGCTCAATCTCATTTTTAACAGAGGTGTAACAACTGTGGCTTCTTTTACTGTGAGACAAGCCCATGTGCAGGCAATCAGTGCATCAGATATATCAGAGTTTGAAATTATAAGACTTTCCTTAAAAATGGAGTCAACTGATGCAAGTTCTCCATACTGCTGCCTGATCTCAGCAAACCCGGGAGAGGAGATATAACGGGAAAGTTGATCCACATTTCTGCCGGTCGTACTTTGCTGAGAATAGACGATGTTTGCGAATCCGGAAATTGTTACTGACAATATCAGAAATATTTTAAAAGGAGCCATTTCCAAATATAAAAAACTTTCTCATCTCGAGTTATTTTTGTAAGTTTACATAATAATTATAGGTATAAAAGGAGATCATATGGAGACGAATAACAAGAGCAATGAAATGCTCGACGAGTCTCTCTATTCGGCTGAAACACATCTTATATACGGTAAGAATGTCAGCTCTAAATGGGACTATTCCCATCATGTGGTTTCACCACTTTCATCTTCAGTTATCTTCAGGCTCGATTCAGTTGAGAGAGGAGCCGAAGGTTTTCTGGAATTTGGTGATACAAATGTATTAAACTCTGAACTTCAACCAATCTATATTTACGACAGACTTGGTGAACCTAACAAGGATTTACTCGAAGAGAATCTGTCGTATATTGAAAAAGGTGAAATGGCAGTCACCTATACAACAGGTATGGGAGCAATTTCCGCCGTTCTGGGTGTCCTGCTTCGTGCGGGTGATGAGATTATTGCGCACAGAACTTTGTATGGCTGCACTTTTTCCCTCTTCAAAAACTGGTACCCCAGACTGAATATCCGGTATGTTTCAACCGATCTTACTCAGACGGAAGACCTCGCCAATCTTATAACCCCGGATACTAAAGTAATCTACTTCGAAACACCGGGAAATCCGAATCTTGATCTGATCGACATTGGTGAAATAAGAAAAATCGTGGATGAAGAGAACAAAAAACGGGCGGAACAGGACTGGATATATATCGTAGTCGACAACACTTTTGCCACTCCATTTTGTCAGAGGCCCATTGAACTGGGAGCAGATTTTTCAGTTCACTCCCTTACGAAGGGAATTGGAGGATTCGGGACTGACATGGGGGGGGTTGTAATTGGGCCGAAAAAGTTTCAGAGTCTGCTTTTACTATACAGAAAAGACTTTGGAGCTGTTCTGGGTACGAAAGCCGCCTGGACCGTTCTGACCTACGGATTACCTACATTGCACCTCCGAATCAGCAGACAGACAGAAAATGCCGGAAAAATTGCCGGGTTTCTTGTAAATCACCCAAAAGTGGAGTTCGTTAATTATCCCGGATTACCTTCCTACAGATTTTACGAACTCGCACAAAAACAGATGACTGACTTTAAAGGTAATTTTGCACCGGGAAGTCTGATGTTTTTTGGAGTAAAAGGTGATACACTCGAGGAGCAGAAGGAAAAAGCAAGAATTGTTATGAATTATGCAGCAAAGTATGCATACACACTCACTCTGGCAGTCAGTCTCGGGCACACCAGAACACTTATTGAACATCCTGCAACCATGACACACTCGGTTATACCGGCTTCGGAGTTACCGGGTCACGGTATACACCCCGGAGGGATAAGGCTGGCAGTCGGAATAGAAAATCCTGACGATATCATTAAAGATCTTGCGAGATCACTGGAACAAATTTAAGAACAAACAATTCGGATTCACAATGAGAATAGGAATACCAAAAGAAACAAAATTCGAAGAGAAAAGAGTCGCTCTTGCACCGGCAGGAGTTGATGCGCTGGTCAGGAACGGACATACAGTCTATATACAGTCCGGTGCGGGTGATGGAAGTCATTTTTCAGATGAGCAGTACAAGCAGGTCGGAGCAAGAATTGTTTACAGTTGCGAAGAGGTATTTGCCCGGTCTGAGATGGTTGTAAAAGTCAGCAGAATATCGGAAGAGGAACTTGGATATTTACAGGACGATCAAATTATTGTATCCTTTTTAAATCTCGCAGTCGTAAGTAAAAAAATAATTTCCACATTTATCGAGAAAAAAATTGTCTCAATCGGTCTGGAACTTATCGAGGATGATTTAGGCTTGCCTGTGCTTCATTCAATGAGTGAAATAGCCGGTCAACTGGCAATTCAAGCGGCTGAAAACCTGCTTGAATCCACAAACGAGATTTCCCGAGGTGTTTTGCTTGGTGGAATACCCGGAGTTGCACCCGCTGCAGTAGTAATTCTTGGAGCAGGAGTTGTGGGAACCGTTGCCGCACAGGCTGCGATTGGAAGAGGTGCACAGGTTATAGTTCTTGACAAGGATATCCACCGTCTCAGAAGACTCGAAAAAATGTTCAACAAGCAGATAACCACTGTGGTTGCAAATCCCTATACGATATCAAGGGGAGTAAAATTTGCAGATGTACTGGTTGGTGCTGTTATGATCAAGGGAGAGAAAACTCCAAATCTTGTAACCGAAGAGATGGTGAAAACAATGAAAAAGGGGAGTGTAATAATAGATGTTTCAATAGATCAGGGAGGATGTATTGAAACAAGCAGACCTACAAGTCTGTCAAGTCCCACATATGTAATGCACAATGTTATTCATTACTGCGTTCCCAACATGACCGCACTTGTTGCCAGAACTGCGAGTTTTGGACTCACCAACGCAGCACTTCCTTATATTCAGTCGATAGCGGACAAGGGAGTAAACAGTGCATTAATGGGCGATCACGGACTGACAAAAGGTGTCTGTACAATGAGTGGTTTCTGCTCCAACGAAGCAATCGCAGAAACTTTTAATGTCGAATTCAGAAGAATTCATATATTTTCAAATAATTAGGTAACGAAAATGACTGATGAAATGAGAGTTAAACCCAGCTTGTCATCCTCCATGTTAAAGAACTACAAGAACAAGTTGGTCAGTGCCGAAAAGGCAGTAAGTGTTATTAAATCCGGTGATAATATCGCCATCCATTCGAATTGTGCGTTCCCAAGGACTCTTATCGAAGCACTGGTTGAAAGAAAAGATGAATTGAGAGATGTACAGTTGATTCATGCTCTGTCTGTTGGTGAATTGCCCTATCTGCAACCCGGGATGAGAGATTCATTCAATCACAAATCATTTTTTATGGGCGGGGAAGCAAGAAAAGCCGTTGGTGATGGAAGAGCTGATTTCATGCCATTGTACCTGTACGAATTTCCCATCCTTGTAAAAAAAGGTTATTTGCACATCAATGTTGCACTTGTGCATCTATCTCCGCCCGATGAGCATGGTTTCTGCAGTTACGGTGTTGAAGTGGGAATTATAAAAACCGCCGCCGAAAATGCCGACATTGTAATAGCACAGGTTAATCCCAACATGCCACGGGCGTTGGGTGACAGCTTTATCCACATCAGCAAAATCGATTATATTGTTGAAGTGGAAGAACCGATTCTTGAACTACCGCAAGGTGCCAAGGACTCCGATCCTGCTATGGATGCTGCATATACCGCAATAGGCAGAAATATAGCTGACCTGATAGAGAATGGTTCCACACTCCAACTCGGAATAGGTGTGATCCCGGATAATGTATTGAAATTTCTTGGTGATAAAAGGGATTTGGGAATTCATTCTGAAACATTCAGTGATGGTCTGATTGATCTGGTGGATCGAGGAATTATAACCAACAGTAAAAAGGGACTCCACGAAGGGAAGATAATTGCCGGATTCGTCCTCGGAACAACAAAACTTTACCAGTTTATTGACAACAATCCTTTGATTGAATTTCATCCACAGGAATATGTAAACGACCCGTTCATTATCGCCAAAAATAAAAAAATGGTTGCCATTAATGCTGCTTTGGAAGTGGATATTACAGGACAGGTTTGTTCAGACTCAATTGGACCCCGACTCTACAGCGGGTTTGGAGGCCAGGTGGATTTCATCAGAGGTGCGACTAGATCCGAAGGAGGAAAGCCTATAATCGCTTTGCCATCTACTACAAAAGATGGCTTAATCTCGAGAATAACCACCCAGTTAAAGCCGGGTGCCGGAGTAGTGACCAACCGTGGTGATGTCCATTATGTGGTCACTGAATACGGTGTTGCCCAACTGTGGGGCAAAACTGTCAGAGAAAGAGTTAGAGAATTAATCAACATTGCTCATCCCAAATTCAGGGAAGAACTTGAATTTTATGCCAAATCAGTAAAATATATCTAAAAATGTTCGCGGTTATTGGCGATATTCACGGTTGTGTAAATACTTTGCGAAGTCTGCACACGCGAGTGAAAGAGACCTATGAGGATATAGAATTTTACTGTACGGGCGATCTTGTCGACCGTGGTAATTATTCACCTGAAGTGTTGGATTTCGTAATGGAAGAAAATATACATCCGGTCCTGGGGAACCATGACCGGATGTTTTTCAGCTATTTCACCAGTCCTGACAGTTCGCCTGCAAACCTGTGGATATATAATTCATCTTCCAAGACCCTTTATGACTATGAGCATAATCCTGGGCGTCTGGTGGATCACCTGGAGTTTGTTGGGAGTCTTCCGCTTTTCTATGATCTGCCTCGACATATTATTTCGCATGCAGGAATAGGAAAACACTGGCTTTCGATCCTGGATAACAGCGGAAATATCGATGTACAGAAATTAAATCAACTGGCAATCGACAATATTGACAATGAGAACGGATTGCTTTGGAACAGAGCCGAATTGTTAAAAACAAACAAGATTCAGATTGTTGGACACACACCTGTTCCAAACTTCAAGTATTATAAAAATCAGAGAGCATATTACATAGATACAGGAGCTGCTGCAGGAAACAAACTGACAGCTTTGATTTTTGGAGAAGGAGATGAGGCTGATATCATTTTTGAACGAACTGATAAAAGGGATTTTAGCTCGACATTCTTCAGATAGTTCAAAAATTATTACATTAACGATTTAGCTGATTTTTTTTAATTTTAGCGATGGATAATCATTAATTTTTGAGTCATAACAGACATTTCTACCATTTTTCACAACATTTGGATTCCCGGCCATTAAAAGAGTTGCGTCTACACCAGTCAGGTTGTCAAAACTCCTAATATTATACTTTATAACGGTACTTTTTGCTTCTATCATAACAGGTTTTATGCCGGAAGTTGAAATACCTGCGAACAAGGTATACTATATTCCAGATTACCTTCTCGATAATGCTTCGAAGAAAGAAACCGTTGAGTCTAAAAAACAGATTCAGAAAAAATCTTCGGTTCCTCGAAATACCATCCAGCCACAGCGAAAAACAATTCCGCTTTTATCGCTCGATTTAACGCCACAGGATACGATCGACAAAAAGGGTGATTCGCTCAAAATATCCGATTCGAGTTTGGTGAAGGATACGGTTAAAAAAGACACTGTCAAAATCGATTCTTTGGCATTGGACTCCACCGCACGACTAAAACACTTCAAAGTTTCAAGGGAAGATGTTCCCTACACAAGTTTTAAAACAGAGAAAAACTCCTCATTTTTTGCTCATTCGGTTAATTACAAACGGGTTATTGAAATTGATTCTGCCGGTGGTTTTGTAAATATAAGGGAATACATTGGAAATACGCCCTACCGATACACATTGCGGGTTCCATTTGATCAGTATTTGCAGATGGCAATTGATAATAAAAGCAAATCGCTGTGGCAGGAACTGGGGTACAAATATGAACTGAAAGTAAAGAAAAAAGAACTTTCGGATCTCCTCAAAGACATCACAGATTTCGAAATTCCACTTCCCAGCGTGGGTGTTTTAAGTATATTTGGACCTCCGGTAATCAGTTTAAGAATTGGCGGTGCTGTGGATATCAGAGCCGCATGGAGAAATGAGTCGACCGAAGGAATTACAGCTTCAAGACTCGGAAACACTCGTAATGAGCCCGATTTCAAACAGCAGGTGCAGATAAATGTAAGCGGAACGATTGGCGACAAGCTTAATATTAACGCCGACTGGAATACAGAGCGAACATTTGAATATGAGAATCAGCTCAAGATCAAGTATACAGGATACGAAGACGAAATAGTACAAAGCGTGGAAGCCGGTAATGTGTCCCTTCAGACATCAGGACTCGTCGGCGGGTCCGAGGCTCTTTTTGGAGTAAAAGCAAACTTTAAAATGGGCCCTTTCACTCTTACGGCACTTGTTTCACAGAAAAAAGCTGAGGTAAAAGAAAAAGACCTCGGCGGCGGTACAATTTCTCAGGATTTCGTAAAAAGAGCATATGATTATTCGATTAATCACTATTTCCTCGATACACTCTATGCAGATACATCTGCTCAGTTGAACCTTTTCTACAGGTATTATTCAAAACCGACTCCCGAAATTATACAGCAGTTTTTCGTCAAGGATATTGAAGTCTGGAAATCGATCAATCAGACTCTAAAAGATCCAAATGAGCGGTCGGCGAATGCGTTTATTTCTCTGCCGCCAATCGCACAGGGCCAATCTTACAACGACAGCTACAGAAGAGTTGATATTGAGGAAGTTCCCGGACAGCAAGTCAAGGGAAGATTCATCAAACTGACAGATGGTGTGGATTACATAATTCACAGGGAGACTGGATTCATTTCCTTTAAAACTAATGTCCAGGATCAGGATATCATTGCAGTTGCCTACAGAACTGAGGGACCAAATCCGTCAAGTGCTGCTGATGATCAGTTTTTTGGCGAATTTCTGGATCAGACTTCCGCACAGAGTGATACAACTCGCAGATTAGTGCTAAAACTGGTAAAACCTCAGTTCCTTCAACCTCAATTGACCACCGCATGGAAACTTCTCCTCAAGAATATCTATCCTATGGGTGGCAGGAATGTGAAAGAAGAGGGGTTCGAGTTCGACATCAAATACGAAATCGATGGCGGTGATCCTCAGTCTGTGTTGGGAGATGTAAGATTATTGAATGCACTAGGTCTCGATCTGGTCGGTCCAAGTAAACTACCACCACCGGATGGTAAATTTGACTTTAAAGCAGGTATCACAATAATTGCTGAGACAGGTGAGGTGATTTTCCCGACACTTCAACCATTTGGTCGAAATCTGCCGAGCACCGTGCCTAACAGTGATTCGATAAAGTATCTTGCCGTCTATGATCAGTCACTTACTTTTGCCAAGCAGGATAAAATAAAAGACAAATGGCTCCTGACAGGAAAGTTTTCAGGCGAAGCGTCATCTACCTACCAGCTTGGATTCAATGTTGTCGAAAATTCAGTAAAAGTTTATTTGGACGGGCGCCAGTTAAGTCCCGGAAGTGATTATATCGTCGACTACAACATTGGTCAGGTTACAATTCGAAATGCAGCCGCACTTGTTCCCGGTGCAAAACTGAGAATAACCTACGAAGAAAACGATCTTTTTCAGCTCGCTTCGAAGACCTTGTTCGGTGCCAGAGGTGTGCTTGACATATCTAAAAAAACAAAACTCGGTTTTTCAGCTCTTACACTTTCGCAACAGACCCTGTCAGACAAGGTAAGAATCGGCGAAGAACCCCTTAGCAATTTTATACTTGGTCTCGACTTTCAGACAGCCCATGATCTTCCGTTTTTGACAGATCTTGTCGATAATCTTTTTTCAACAAAGGAAATGTCGTCAGTCAGTTTCACGGGTGAAATGGCGTATATGAGTCCTGATCCGAATACCAAGAAAAGCACGATTGAGAGCGACGGTGGTAAATCAATTGCGTACATAGATGATTTTGAGGGTGCAAAGCGAACCATTCCGATAGGTATAACTTATGGAGCCTGGAAAGACCTCTCTGTTCCGGACAGTCTTCCGGCTCTCTCCGGGTTGTCGAGAACGGAACGAATGAAGTACAAAGGCAAATCGTGGTGGTTCAATGTGCTTCCATCTGATGTTACAGTATTCAACATCTGGCCCAACAGGCGTGTTGCGAGAGGTGAGGAGCAGGTAACGGTTTTGGACTACATCTTCCAGCCGGACACTGCAGGCAGCTATAATTATGAACCCAATTTCAATGACAAGACGAAATCGTGGGGTGGTATGATGAAAACTTTATCATCGACTGCGAACAACCTTGTTGATGAAAATATTGAGTTTATCGAATTCTGGATGAATATCAGAAATGCACCTGTCAACTCGAAAATGTATATCGATCTCGGTAAAATATCAGAAGATGTTATTCCTAACAACCGTCTGGATTCAGAAGACAGACCTCCGCAGAACGAGTTGATTGATGAAGGTGAGGATACAGGTCTCGACGGGTACTTTGATGCTCAGGAGAGAACTGTATTTAACAGCCAAAAAGGTGACCCGAGCAATGATAACTTTTCTTTCAACAATTCGGGTATTTTCAACCTTTACAATTACTTTAACATTAACGGTACAGAAGGAAATGCTCAGCTTACCGATATCGGTAGAATTCCTGACACAGAGGATTTGAATAAAAACGGTGTGCTCGATCAGGCGAATTCATATTTCAGATATGAAATTCCCATTGACACAACTGCTCAGAACAATCCTTATATTCAAGGTGGTGGTAACAATGCCGGCTGGTATCTTGTTCGAATTCCGTTGAAGGACTTCAAATCGGAAATCGGAAAACCGAGTCTTACACTCGTTGAATATATCAGGCTTTTTGTAACCGGTGCAAATGATCTCGTTGCTATCAGACTTGCCGACTTCAATCTCGTTGGAAATCAGTGGAGAAAATCGATAGAGGGTGATACTGTCCTTTCGATTTCTGTGGTGAACATAGAAGATAACCCTTCCTACAGTTCGCCTCCGGGTGTTCAGAGAGAAAGAGACAGAAGCAGACCTGATCAGGAAATTTTCAGGAATGAGCAGTCTCTTGACCTTGTATTAAATGGACTCAACCCTCAAACCAGCAGGGAAGCGATCAAGTATCTGTTCAGACCTCTTGATGTATTCAATTATTCCGAAATGAAACTCTTTATCCACGGTGATTCGGCACAGGTTCCCGGAGGCGTGTCGTATCAGTATCAGCCGGGAGTCTATTCATCCGAGATTTATTTCCGGTTCGGTACGGATACCAACAACTATTATGAATACCGACAGCCTGTGGAATCGGGTTGGCAGGAAATAGGCATCATCTTTAGTCAACTCACTGCCATTAAACAGGCAAGAGACAGTGCCAACTCGATATACCGCTTACCGGTCGATGGTAAACCCGGTCACTATTATGTTGTTAAAGGAAATGCCACTCTGACATCCATCAAGTTCCTCAGTGTTGGTATTACGAATACTTATCCTTTTGCAGATCTTTTTGGTGAGATATGGATAAATGAGTTGAGGGTGGTCGGTGCTGATAATACGCCCGGATGGGCATATACCGCATCTGCCTCCTTGAAGTTCGCAGATATTCTAACGGTAAATGCGAATGTAAGCCAGACTGATCCTTATTTCCACCGGCTTGCTGACAGATTCGGGAGTAGAATTGAAAGCCGTAACTGGGGTGTTTCTGCCGATCTTGACATCCTTAAACTTTTACCTGTGCCACTTCCGGGAAGCAATCTTAGATTGAACTATTCCCGTACTGAGGGAGTCGGGAATCCTTTATACCTCCCCGGAACAGATATAAAAGTATCTGAAGCCGCAAAAATTCAGAAAGAAAAATTGATAACAGCTGGAGTTGATCCGGCTCAGGCAGAGGTGGTTGCACAACAGATTGTAAGCGATGCACAAACCGTAAATGTATCTGACACCTGGACAGTAGCAAATGTGCAAATAAAAATTCCGAGCGATTTTTGGGTTATCAGGGATATTTTTAACAATCTTACCTATAACTTTAATTACAACAGTTCGTTCAGCAGAAACCCGACGACTCTGTCGTCAAAGAACTGGCTCTGGAATGCAAGTATTAATTACGGAGTTACACTCTCACCAAACAATTATTTTGAACCTGCCAAAATTCCTTTTATCGGTGAGGCACTGGCATTTTTGACAGATTACAAAGATACCAGAATCTATTTTACTCCCCAGAACATAAACTGGAGTGTTTCTGCGAGAAGATCGTTCACTCTTACTCAGACCAGAGCCATAGGGCAGGCACTCTCGCAGGAAACTGTTTCCAGAGATTTTACCGCAAACAGAGGTTTCAACTTTAACTGGAAAGTAACAGAGAAAGCACTGATAAATCTTGCTATCTCCTACCAGACAGACTTTGCATCATCATTGAATTACCTTGAAACAGATGAATTCAATAATCCAAGATCTGAAAGCTCGATTTGGAGCGATATATTCGGCGGTCAGTTCTTTGGTCAGGATTTCCGCTACAATCAAAGCCTTGACTTTAAAACATCACCACGCCTTCCGTCATTCGGTAAAATAAATGAGTATTTCCAGATTACTGCCGGATATAATGTCCGTTACGGCTGGAATAATGATTTCAGACAGCTTCAGGTAGGTAGAAGTGCCGGTTTTCAAAACAGAACCGCTTTTGGCATCAGACTGCGTCTTAAAGCCCTCACTGCGCCGTTGTTTGAAGAGAGTGATCCTTCCAAGGGTCAACCTGAAGTAACTCAGCCTAAACCAAAAACGCGGTCAAGAGAAATTGATGAAACCGGTGAAAACAAAGGTGAGCCGGTTCCTGAAGGAAAATCAGCGCAAACCCCTGATCCTAACGCACCTCAGGACACAGTTCCGAAAGTCAAAAAGCCTTCACTCCTGAATAATGTATGGGGTCTCTTGAAAAACGGAATCCGTATACTTATATTTGACTATGACAATATAACCGTCGATTTTTCGAATGATGTAAGTGTTTCTGCAAATGGTATCAGAGGATTTGGCAACGGCTTTAAGAATTTCTGGGGACTTAAGCAGAGTAATGAAGAAGGTCCAAACAGGATGTTTCTCCTTGGTTTGAACCATGATGTTGGTCCCAGGGCGCCAAATGCTAACCTTACAGACAACTATTCAGAACGAAACAATATCGATATCCGGACTTCAAAACCCCTTTGGGAGGGAGCAAAGATCGATTTATCATGGAAAGTTGGCTGGTCAATAAGTAAGTCAACAACCATGCAGAGCGATAATGATGGAAATCTTTTCATTCAGAATATTTCATCAACAGGAAATACAACAAGATCATTCTTCACGATGCCTCCTGTATTGTTCCTCTCTATCTTCAAGAGTGGAATTAAAAGAGTAAACGAGTTGTATGACAGGAATTCCACAGATCCTGCAGGCAACCTGTCTTCTGCATTCGTCAAAGGATTTGAGTCACTGCCACTTCTCGCAAGTCTGGGACCATTGGGAGAGTTTACAAACTACATTCCAAGACCAAACTGGAGAATGACCTGGGACGGACTTGAGAAACTTGGTATCTTCCAGGGATTTGCAAAGAGGGTTTCCCTTGACCACTCCTACTCCTCGGAATATACGGAAGGTTGGAAAATTACTCCGGATGGAAATAAAGTCGTTCAAACTCAAAGAATCAACTACAGTTTTGCACCATTGATTGGCCTGAATATCACATTCAATAACCTTTGGGGTGGAAACTTTACCGGTAGAATTCAATATAATACCAGAACATCATACGATCTTGGTACTTCAACCCGGAATATCACGGAGAATCTGAACAGAGATATTGGAATTTCCTTCAATTATGCTAAATCCGGATTCGAGATACCTTTATTCGGATTGTCGTTGAAAAATGACATAGAATTCAGTTTCTCCTACACGAGTACAAAAAATTCGACAGTTCAGTTTGACATGGAACGGTTCACCGATGAAGGTATCCCTCAAAACGGAACAACCACAACGACAATTGAGCCGCGAATCAAGTATGTAATCAGTTCCCGTGTAACACTTTCATTATTCTACAAGCGATCAGACACCACACCTGAGGGAGCTGCGCGAATACCTCCGACCACGAGAAATGAAGCCGGTCTCGATATAAAGATTTCGATCCAGTAGCAATTCTTAAATTTTTGAAACCAAAGCCGGATTATCACTTAGAATGTAATCCGGCTTTATTTTTTTTATGAAACTGTTTATTTCATTCTCACTGTTCAACGAGTAAGGGATAACAGAAACAGGATGTTTGTAGAGTGAAGTGTAGTTGCCGTCAAGAAGATGGTGGTTGATACACAGAAAGCCTTTTGATTCATTAATTATTTCCATCAACCGCCCTGAAACAGGTCCGCTTAGAGTATGTTCAAAATCGGGTAGTTTTGTATGCACTCTTCCCGGAGAGAATTCTCTGTTATTGTAATCATCAAAATAAAATTTTATTTCAGGTATCGCTTCAGAATATTTTGGGGAGAAAGGCTTTATCAACGCGACAACTGACTTCTTAATCTTATCATTACCGAATAGAAGTTTTGCCAGACCGTATTTGAATTTTGACCCGGTATAATTGTGACTGAAACAGAGTGGAATTGAAGGATCGATTTTATGGAAGGCAAACAATACTTCAGGGAGCCATGAGACAATTACTGAATTTGGGAGCAGTTGCTTTTGTGCAAGCATCGACCGGATTTTCTCTTCCTCACCAAAATCTTTAATATCGATGAAAATCCTGCTCTCCGGGCGTTTTCTTTTACTGAACTCTTCGAGAATTTCTGAAAGATCCGGCAAGGAGTCAGTCATCCCGGTTTTTTCCTTAAATTCTCTCATCTCGGCCAATGACGATTCAGTAATAGATATTTTAGTGTCTCTTTCTGCCCGGAAAAATGGATCATGATGTACCACGGGCATTCCATCAGCAGTCAACCTTACATCAAATTCAAAATAAATGACGCCAGCGTCGAGCGCATTTTTAAAGGCGGAAATGGAGTTCTCCCGCTCACCAAAACCACGAAATCTGTGGGATACAATTTTCATCGTAAATGCTTACATTTAAAGTTGTGTTTTTTTCTTATCTAAATATAGGTACATTCAGTTGTCAAATAAAAAGAAAAAACTTACCGGCTGGTTGGTTCTTGAAATAGTTCTGATCATGCTGCTATTGTTGACCATTCAGTATCAGCGGTATGTACTTGCCGGAGTTGTAGCGTTAAAACTTCTGTTTGTATCTTTCAGATATTATCACCTGAGGAGACTGCTCGAGTCGTATTCAATGTTTCGGAAATTCAAACATCTGGAGGACGAAGGTACTTTTGAAGGTCAAACCCCCGTAATTTATGAGGGCACAAGGCGTGAAAAAGGTGTACTGTTGATTCATGGTTTCTCTTCCACTCCCAGGGAAATGGGCATTCTGATGGAATTCCTGAGACAGGAGGGAATACCTCATTATGCTCCCGTTCTCACGGGCTTTGGACTTGACGATGTCCATCTGCTTCAAGCCATCCAGCCTTCGGACTGGTTTCGCGATACGATAAATGCCTATGATATTTTTTCCGCTAATTGTAATGAAATTGTTGTTGTTGGGAATTCGATGGGAGGACTCCTCGCCTGTCATATTGCCTCAAAAAGAAAAGTCGATAAACTTGTTCTGCTCGCTCCGTACCTGCTTTCCAAGAAGAAACACGAATTCAGCAAAAAAATGCTTATTGACAGTCCCTTTGCATGGTTGTTAAAACTCTTTAACCCTTATGTAAAGAAAAGCCGGAAACCCGATGATCCAACCGAACATATTCCAAATCCACGATTCGCCTACGATGTACTTCCTGTAAATTCTGTTGAAGCATTGTGGAGACTGCAGGAGAAGGTGGAATACGAAAACATAAAAGCAGGAAAGACCCTGGTCGTTACCGGCAAGCTTGATAATACTGTTGAAAATGAACGGGTATTCGAATTGTTAAGGACTAAAAATGTAGATTTTGAAAGTCTGGAACTCGAGAAATCAGGACATCTTGTTTTTGAAGGTCCCGATTCGGTACAGGGAGTCAAAAAAATAATGGAATTCATCAACAGTTGACGATCAGAATTTTGAGAGCCAGGTTTCTTTCAAAATATCGAAAGCCAGAGAGGGGAGAATCTCACCATTCATCAGTTTTTCTTTCATTTCTGAGAATTGACGGCTTGTATCGTCATTGTTGAAGAATGAATCGAATAAAAAATCCTTTATCATAAATTCAACCCATTCCACATTCTGAGTTCTGCGTCGCTTGTCGAACACTCCTGACTCTTTGGTGATTTTTGCAAACTTTTCAATTTCATTCCACAGTTCAGGAATACCTTCACCGGTAATCGCTGATGCGGTACAGGCAATTGATTCCCAACCTTCTGTCGAAGGATAGAGATAATGGAGTGCAGATGAATATTCCGCCTTTGCAGTAAGTGCCTTTTTCCTGTTCTCTCCGTCTGCTTTATTTATGAGTATGGCATCACAAATTTCCATAACCCCTTTTTTCATTCCTTGAAGTTCATCACCGCCGCCGGAAATCAGAACCAGTAGGAAAAAATCCACCATCGATCTGACGGTAATTTCACTTTGACCCACACCCACGGTTTCGATCAGAATAATGTCGTAACCGGCAGCTTCGCATATAGTAACCGACTCTCTGGTTTTTCTGGCAACACCTCCCAGAGTTCCTCCTGAAGGGGAGGGACGAATGAAGCAGTGTGGATTTTTTGACAGGTTTTCCATTCTTGTTTTATCGCCGAGAATACTGCCTTTGCTGATGGAGCTTGAAGGATCAATAGTGAGAACCGCGACTTTGTGTCCATTATCGATCAACCAGGTACCAAGAGCTTCAATCAAAGTACTTTTACCTGCACCCGGCACACCACTGATGCCAATTCTCAGTGAATTGCCCGCGTAAGGTAAAAGCCGGTTCAAAATTTCTTTTGCCTTCTTTTGATGTGAAATTGAAGTACTCTCGATCAGAGTAATGGTTTTGGCAAGCAGATTTCTTTTGTTTTCAAGTACCCCCTTCACAAGTTCATCATCGGAGTATTCTTTCTTAAAAAACTGTCTGTTGGCAGGTGGTTTGGGCGTGGAATCCACACCTTTAACTATGCGAATCGCAAACTCATCACCATGTTCTTCAGGTACCCAGTCGGGCTGATAGGAATTGTTGTCAGTGTTCTTCATTAAAAATAAAAAAGCCGTATCAATTGAAAAAATTCATTATTCGAATATAACAATTGATACGGCGAAAATTTAGCAGAAAGGGTTATTCACTAAATCTTTTGTGAACTTCTTCCATAATCTTCATTGCGGCTTCCGGTATTTTAGTACCGGGCCCGAAGATTGCGAAGGCACCATGTTCGTAGAGGTAGTCATAATCCTGATGAGGAATCACACCGCCCACGATTACAATGATATCTTCTCTTCCGAGTTTTTGCAGCTCCTCGATAAGTTTCGGGAGAAGTGTCTTATGACCTGCTGCCAGGGAACTCATTCCAACGCAGTGGACATCATTCTCTACAGCCTGTTTAGCTGTCTCCTCAGGTGTCTGGAACAGTGGTCCCATATCAACATCGAATCCCATGTCGGCGTATGCAGTTGCAACCACTTTCGCTCCACGGTCGTGGCCATCCTGACCCATTTTAGCTATCATTATCCTCGGACGCCTTCCTGCTGAGACTGCAAAAGCATCAGTCATTTTTCTGACTTCAATAACGGGATCATGTTCACCGTGAGAGTACTCTTTAGAGTAAACACCTGCAACGGTTCTGGTCTGAGCCTGGAATCTGCCACAAACTTTTTCGATTGCAGAGGAAATTTCACCAAGGGTGGCTCTTTCTCTTGCAGCGAGTACGGATAATTCGAGCAGATTTCCTTCGCCTGTTTCGGCAGCTTTCGTAATTGCCTCGAGACATTTTTCCACTTTTTCGTTGTTCCTGTTGGCTTTCACATCCTGTAATCTTTTTATTTGTGAAATGCGAACTGCAGTGTTGTCAACCTCAAGAATTTCCATCGGTTCCTCTTTGGCAGGTTTGTACTTGTTCACACCAAGGATGGTCTCTGTTCCGCTGTCGATTCGTGCCTGACGGCGGGCAGAGGCTTCTTCGATTCTAAGTTTGGGGATGCCGGCTTCGATAGCCTTGGTCATACCTCCATAAGATTCCACTTCGAGGATGTGTTCCCAGGCTCTGTTCATAAGAGCTGCCGTCAATGCCTCAAGATAATAACTGCCGCCCCAAGGGTCGATAACCTTGCAAATGCCCGTTTCATCCTGAAGGTAAAGCTGGGTGTTTCTGGCAATTCTCGCTGAAAAGTCTGTCGGAAGAGCAATAGCCTCATCAAGTGAATTCGTGTGAAGTGACTGAGTGTGTCCGAGTGCAGCAGCAAGCGCCTCGATACAGGTTCTTACCACATTATTGTAGGGATCCTGTTCGGTCAAACTCCAGCCTGATGTCTGTGAATGGGTCCGTAGTGACATCGACTTCGGATTTTTGGGATTGAACGATTTGATCAGTTTTGCCCAGATCAGTCTGGCAGCCCTCATCTTGGCAACTTCCATAAAATAGTTCATGCCCTGAGCCCAGAAGAATGAAAGTCTTGGAGCAAAAGTATCGATATCGAGTCCGGTTTCGATTCCGGTTCTGATATATTCAAGTCCATCCGCAAGTGTGTACGCCATTTCAAGATCGGCTGTGGCACCTGCTTCCTGCATATGATAACCGGAAATGCTGATACTGTTAAATTTCGGCATGTTGGCAGAAGTAAATTTAAAGATATCTGCAATAATTCGCATCGATGTGGCAGGTGGATAGATGTAGGTATTCCTCACCATGTATTCTTTCAGAATATCATTTTGTATCGTTCCACTTAAAAGTTCAGGTTTTACACCCTGTTCTTCTGCAGCCACGATGTAAAATGCCATAACAGGGAGTACAGCTCCGTTCATGGTCATGGAGACGGACATCTTGTCAAGAGGAATCGAATCAAAAAGAATTTTCATGTCCTCAATTGTGTCAATCGCTACGCCTGCTTTACCAACATCACCTATGACGCGGGGATGATCGGAATCATATCCACGGTGTGTTGCCAAATCGAAAGCAACGGACAATCCCATTTGACCTGCTGCGAGGTTTCTTCTGTAAAATGCGTTACTCTCTTCGGCGGTTGAAAATCCGGCATATTGTCTTACAGTCCAGGGTCTTTGAACATACATCGTCGCATATGGACCTCTCAGAAACGGGGGAATGCCTGCAAGAAAATCGAGATGCTGAACGGCTTTCAAATCCTCTTTTGTATAGAGACTTTTAACAGGTATCTGTTCCATTGTATTCCACATCACATCTTCAGGATTCTGTCCTGTAGCCGAGATGAACTCTTTTTTCCAGGCTTCATATCCTGTTTCACTGTTGTTTTGCGAAACGATAAAATCTTTAAAATCTGGTCTTTTCATTTCACAACTCCGGTTTTGTCAAAAATAGAGGAGATAATAGTCACTACATCGGCACCAAGAAAAATAAATTCGTCGATTCCCGATTGTCTGTGTGCTTCCACCTGATCTTTCGGGTACCCGGCGAGAATGCACAGGTTGGAAGAATCAGCCTTCTTTATTTCTTCAACAAAGGAAGGAACAAGTTCCGGGTAGGTATCATCGGTTGAACAGAGTACGAAGGCACCGGCACAGCTCGAAAGCGCCTGCTGAATACCTTCAGAGATTGTTTGAACGCCTGCAGGATAGATTACTTCACAACCACCGGCTTCAAAGAATCCACGAGCAAAATCAGCCCTTACCTTGTACTGTTTTATTGAGCCGATGTTAAAAAGGTAAATTTTGGGCAGGGAACCCTTTTCCGTTTTCTCCTTAAAGGCTCTCACACGAAGACTTTCGAACCTCTCTGCAGGTCTTAGGGCAGTTACAGTTTCTATTTTCTCGTTATCCGAAGATTTCCTCAGATGGCTGAATATTTCACCAAGAGTTGCTCCTCTTTCTGCGAGTGCTGCGGCACGCGAAATCTGATCAGCTTCATCTCCGGCATGATTAATATTTTCAAGCTCGATCAGGATTGAAGAATGGTTCTCACCGTTCCCAGAAACCCGCAATTTTTGGAGATATTCAGCTCTTTTTTTGTAAACTTCCTCAAGGTCGATTACAGGATTATGAACCGGATTTTCTTTTACATTTGCGTAACTGTTTACACCGACAATCACTGACTTGCGGGTTGCAACATCTTTTTGTCTTTTTTCGTTTATTTGTCTTATATCATTCTGAATCCTGCCTTTGTGCAAAGATTCAACAATCCCTCCAGCTGACTCGATCTCCTTGAAATATTTCCAGGCTTCTGAAGCAATTTCATTTGTGAGAGTTTCTATATAGTATGAACCGCCTGCTGCGTCGATCACATGGTTCAAGTGGGACTCTTCACTAAGAATTATTTGAGTGTTTCTGGCAATTCTTTCTGCAAATTCATCACCGGCAGCGAAGAGGGAGTTAAAGGGAAGTGTTTCAATCATCTGCACACCACCGATCACCGCTGAAAATGCCTGCGTGGTTATTCTGAGCATGTTTACATACGGATCAACAGTTGAGTGGTAGAAACTGCTTGTCCTGGCACTGGTGAACATTTCCACATTATCCTGTGGAATGTTCATTTGATTCAGCACTTCAGAGAATAATATTCTTGCCGCTCTGAACTTGGCGATCTCCATAAAAAGATTGGTGCTGGTTCCAAAAACAAAGACCATCCGGTTTACCAGCGATTCTGGACTTAAACCTGATTCAGATAGTCTCACGAGAGATTCAACAGCAACGGACATTGCCAGACCCAATTCCTGAACCGCAGTTGCACCTTTATCAACGAAAACTGATCCATTGATGCCGATTGTTCGAAGACCGGATTTCTGTTTTTCGAGAAAGAGGATGGTTTTTTTAATCTGGTCGAATGCCTCATTTATGGTTACAGGTATCGAGCCGTTCTCGAACAGGAAACCAACCGGATCACCATAAACAGCTCCCGCAATTTTGGAGATCTCCAGGTTGCTTTTATTCAGATATCCATTCAAAAGTGCCATGAAAGCAAGAGGTGAAAAACCGGCATTAACAAAAAGAGGACATGCAGTCAAATCCACTCCATTAAAAGCTCTGGACAGACTGCCAATACCTGATATGGAAACTCCACCTTTTCCGGTCTCTCCCGGTTTCCCGTAATCAGCATCGAGTCCGGAACGGGAAGTAATATCCAGTGGCAACACTACAGAATTTTGCCCTCTGCTCAGTGCATCGAGCAGCAATGAATTGTACTCCTCGGCATATGGATGGGTGAGGCTTGCAGCAACCAGCCATGGTTGCAGTGTACATCCATCAGGGGCAGAACCTCTGAGAAAATTTGGAAAACCGGGGAAGTTATTTGTTTCTTGAAGTTTTTTCAGGTCTTCAATCGTGTAGATTGGTTGAAGGTTTATTCCTTCGTAAGTTGGGGTAACAAGTTTCTTTTCGAAGGGGACGCCTTTTAAGTCAGCTTCCGCTACCTGTCGCCAGGCATCGTATCCTGAAGGGGAGAAGTCATCCCTAAGATTTAGTTTTGTTGGTAATGAATGATCCATTTTAAGTTTCTTTTTTTTGTCAAAAATCTAATCTTCTGATATGGAAAATTAAGAAAATAATTTCTTATAGTTTCGTCGAAATGGAACAAATTTTACAGAAAATCGTTTAATTAAGTTGTGCACTTGTTTTTAGAACAATTAACCTTTCGCCATTTCTTATATTGCCAAATCATTTTAATATTTTGGATGTGAAATTGATAACCAGAGTCAGGAAATTTATGAGAACTCCTCTTTTTGTTGCAGTCATATTTTTATTCATTTTTTCATTTAATGCATCAGTCTGTTCGCAAACTTCAACAGTTGATACAAGTAAATCGCTGTCACCCGAAGAGAGGCACTCATCAGCTATGCAACTCGTCTCGATGTTCGTGGAGAGATATCATTACAGCCCAAAAACTGTTGATGACAGCCTCTCGGCATGGATTTACAACGATTATCTGAAAGCACTCGATTTTCAGAAGATGTACTTCCTGCAATCGGATGTTGATGAATTCAGTAAATACAAATTTGTCCTGGATCAAAATATGGGGACAGGAAATCTCGTTCCACCGTTTGACATGTTTAACAGGTACAAAGAGAGACTGAATGAAAGAATCAAATTTGTACTTACGGTATTGGATAAGCCTCTTGATCTCACCAAAAATGAGGAAATCAATCTTGACAGAGAGAAAGCCGGTTATGCCAAAGATGAGAAGGAATTGAATGAACTTTGGGTTAAAAGAATTAAATTCGATGTTATTGGCTTGATTCTTGGCGGGAAAGAAGAAAAAGATGCCAGAGAGGTTCTGCAGAAAAGGTATAAAAATTTACATAAAGCGGTACTTCAATACAAGGCAGATGATGTTTTCCAGATATACATGTCATCGGTGATGGAATCCATTGACCCTCACTCCTCATACATGTCGCCAAAGACTTCGCAGGATTTCAACATCAACATGTCACAATCACTTGAGGGAATCGGGGCAACCCTTACTTCAGAGAATGATTATGTCACTATCGTTAGAGTGGTTCCGGGTGGGCCGGCTTCAAAAAGTGGTTTACTCGATGACGGAGACAGAATTATTGCGGTCGCACAAGGGGATGATGGTGAAATGGTGGATATAGTCGGATGGAGAACGGATGATGCGGTTCAACTGATCCGGGGAGCCAAAGGGACGGTTGTCAGACTCTCGATTCTTAAGAAAAAAGATGGTGCAAACGCCATCCCTAAAGAGATCAAACTGGTTCGTGAGAAAATAAAAATCGAGGAGCAGTCGGCAAAGAAAAAGATCATTGAAATAAATGAGGATGGTAAACAATACAAAATTGGAGTGATCGATGTCCCTTCTTTTTATCTCGATTTCGAAGGAAAAAGAAAAGGCGAAAAGGACTTCAAGAGTACATCCAATGATGTTAAGAAAATTCTTGATACCCTTAAAAATGAAGGTGTCAGTGGAATTGTGATGGATTTGAGAAACAACGGCGGTGGATCACTTCTTGAAGCTATTGAATTGACAGGATTATTCATCAGTACCGGTGCAGTAGTTCAGGTTAAGGAAGCAGACGGTTCGGTAAAAGTAAACAAAGATACCGATCCTTCAATTGCATGGGATGGTCCAATGGCTGTATTGATAAACTCCGGAAGTGCTTCAGCAAGCGAGATTTTTGCGGCTGCAATACAGGACTACGGCAGGGGAGTGATACTCGGTGAACAGTCTTTTGGTAAAGGCACGGTTCAGAATCTGATTGATCTTGACAAGGTTTCGGGCGGACAGAAGCTCGGACAATTGACACTGACCATTGCTAAATTTTACAGAATATCCGGAGGCAGTACACAACACAAAGGTGTGATTCCGGATATCCTTTTCCCTTCAGCATTTGATCCTTCTGAGACAGGCGAGAGCAGCTACCCGACTGCCCTTCCGTGGGATAAAATCAATGCCACTGCATTTCAGGCGTCTTCCGGTTTATCTTCAACTATCACTGATCTTGAGGCAAAGCACGATGCAAGGACCGGTAAAAACAGTGAATATCAATATTTCATTAAAGATCTCGATAAATCAAAAGGACACAGAGGAAAGAAAGTATTTTCTCTGAACCTTGAGAAAAGGAAACTTGAACAGGAAGAGATTAAGAAGGAAGAAGAAGCCCGCAAGAAGGAAAGAGCCAACAAGGGTTTGATCGAACTTGACAAAGACGGTAAAGTTGTTAAGGAAAAACTCGTTGTTGAAGATCCGCTTCTTGAAGAAAGTGGTCACATTCTGGCAAATCTGATTGAACTTGTGGATACAGGTAAAAAAGCGAAAAAGAATTGATTATAATGAAAGAGGCTGTCCGGTTATTCAGACAGCCTCTTCAAATTTAAAGGAAATTATTTTTGTCCGTAAACAAAGAGCATGTTGCCTTTGACATAGTGTTCCAATCTTTTAAGGGTTGACGGGAACAATCCGAGCAGGTCGGTCATTGCGATTGGTGTGCCGACCTCACCCCGTTTATATAGAAATCGAAGATACCTGCCACCCCGTTTGCGATCTGTGGTAAGGCAGGAAAAGTAGAACTCACCACCATCAGCCAGAACCCTCAGACCCTCGTTAATAAATTCGGTTTTGTTGTCGAACATGTGAAGCATACCAAAACTTACGACAGATTCGAAATGATTGTCATCAAATGGAAGTTTTATGGCATCCGCGTGGAGGAGAGTAATCTTGCCGGGGAAGGGGATTGATTGTTCCATCAGTCTTTCTTTTCCGATCTTTAGCATCTCAATGGAGTTATCGAGAAGTACCACTTCATGCCGGTTTCTTGCATAGATTTTATGGGTTTGAACCAAACCGCCACATCCGATATCAAGAATTTTCCCGTTAGCAGAATTGTATGCCAAAGTAGCAAAGCCTGCATAATCCTGAACAGTGGTTCCCCACATAAATTTGTTGTAAAATTCCGAACTGACCAGTTTTTCATAAAGTCGTGCTTTATTGTCGTATAAAGCTTTTTCGGAACCATTAAGAACGGATACAATTCCGTCCTCAACATTGTAAAACTCCTGATTAAGGTGCATTTCCATTTCTCTCTCCAATTAAACTAAATTGACTGAGACAAAATTAACTAATGGGAATATCACGCATAATCTGAAGTGATGGGGAGTAAAATACTGTTATTTAAGGACTAAAACGCAGGTTAACCGGAAACACCTTTCGTTACAGCATCTTTATACCAGCCCATAACCACTCTTGGACGGGTGATTACAGTGCCGACAACGACAGCAAAAGCACCAAGTTCCATCATTTTTTTTGCCTCTTCAGGCGATTTTATCTTTCCTTCAGCAATAACAGGAATGCTGCTGTCTTTCGCCAGTCTCTCAAGGAGTGAAAAGTCGGGAACATCTTTTGGCAGATGTATAGTTTCCGGGGTGTAGCCGCTAAGCGTTGTAGAAAGACAATCTGCTCCGCTTTCTTCACAAGCTATCCCCTCATCATGGGTAGCGATGTCAGCCATAATCAGAGTGCCGGGAAATTCAGATTTTATTTTTTTGATAAATTCAGGACCTGTAAGGTTTTCCCTTTTTCTGAAGGTACCATCAATTGCAATAATTTCGCAACCCAGCTTGACAAGTTGTTTGACCTGGTGTGTCGATCCGGTTATTTTAACCGTACCATCCGGAAAGGTTCCTTTTAATAAACCAATAATCGGCAGCGGTACATGCTTTTTGATCATCCGAATCTTGGCAAGACCCTGCGATCTGATTGCCGCAGCACCCGCCATTTGAGCTGCTTTTGCAAAAAGTGTGACACCGGATGGTGTGTTGAAAGGGTCGGAGCCTTCAGACTGACAGGAGACGATCAATCCGTTTTTAATTTGTTCGAATACCTTGTTCATTTTTTCTCTTCTGCAATAATTACACATTTGGAATCAGCCGGGAGATTCTTAATTTCGATTTCAGCGATGGAAACGAGTTGGGTCTCGGAAATCAATCCGCTCAAGTCGATAATTTTTGGACCTGCAATGAGATAAATTCCGGGAATCAGAGCTCCGGCATCGCCGTAAGTAGTCATTTCGGCAATAATTGAACTGATTTTGCTCTTCACCCCTTCGGCACTGACAGCATAAGCTTTTGCACCATTAATCTGGAGTTTAACGGTTCCTTCATCGTCAATAACCTTTACTCCGGTTCCTTTTTCCTTGAACAGTCCAAACAACTTCGATTTTTGATGTTCTGCAGAGAAAACGAACAGGGAACCTGTATCTCCCTTGAACTCAATTTTGTTTTCAGGAAGTCTGAAGGCATTCGATGCGGTTTTATGAATTCCGGCAAAATCAAGAGTGGTAATACCCAGGTCTTTTGTGCGCAATTCTCCCGATCCAAGGGCAGTGGCAATCACTTTTTTATTTTGATTATCGATCTCGATGGTGACTTCCACTGAATCAGGATTGGCACCCATTTTGACGACAGACTCGAAGGCTTCCTGTCTGATCGACAGGATATCGTTTTCCGAGGGATTAATGATGTTTCTTTCAACTGAATCTCTGATAATTCCCAGTGCGGCACCAATTGCAGAAATAACCTCACTGTTTTCGGCAATTTTATGGGGCAGATTCATATAGTTTGCAGTAAACGGTACAATGGCTGATGCTCCACCGCCACCTCCGACAAACTCAATCAAGGCTTCATCCAGTTTATATTCCCGACTGAGTTGCTTTATTACCGGTTTAACCTTTTCGGCAGATATGGTCAGGATTTGCTTTGCCATTTCCTTCGCGGAAATATGCGTCAGATTTTCGAGTCGTTCCAAAATTTTTGCGATTGCGTCACTGTTGGCAGCGCCATGTCCAAAATCTGATACCAATCCCAGGAAGTAGGAACACTCGGTCGGTGTAAGAGTGTAACTCGTCTCTTCACTTGGCAGTTTTATACTCAAATAGTCACCGGGATCACCTTTCAGAGGTGTGACCGGTTCGATCTGACCCTGGCTAAAATCAACATTCTTTGAGTATGCAGCATAATGCAAACCGGCAATATGTGCTGATCTTGGACCAACATCAATAAAATGACCGTTTGAGTATCTTGGGACCGATCCGCCTGCAATACCCAGAGTTCTTACATCGAGAGTTCTTACAAAGAGTCTGTTTTTACCAATTTGTGCGGTTTTAACCTGCGGTTTACCGTTTTTAATTACACTGATGTCAGTGGAAGTACCGCCTACCTCGAGAAAAATTCCATCTGATATTTTCACATATTTCAATGCCGCAGCCACACCGGCAGCAGGACCGGAGAGCATTGTAAGAATGGGTCTTTTCCTCATCTCATTGATGTCCATAATGCCACCATCAGAACGCATAACCATCAAAGGAGCATTGATTCCGCTTTCTCTTACCGCTTTCTCTGTCATATCAGCAGTCTCAAGCATTTTCGGCATCATGCTTGCGTTGATAACGGCTGTCCGGGTTCTTACCCGAAGTCCGTAGAGTTTAGTGATCCCACTTGCTGTCGTAGTCAGTATCCCTTTTTTTGAAGCAGTCTCTGCAACGAAATCTTCGTTCGCCGGGTCATCAACCCCAAAGGCTTCAGTGGCAACAATAACCTGTGCACCTTCCTGAACAAGTTCATCGATCATCTGCGGGACTGAATCTCTCCAGTTTTTTGTACCACAGTCAATAAACCTGAACTTTGCGTTAAGCAGTTTTCCGGGCGACAACTCAATATTCGTAGGGTTACACTCTTTTTTTGCGAGTAAGGCTTCGAATCCCTTTGCCATTCCGATAACGCCCACAGTCGCTACATCTCCCTCAAGAAGGGCATTTGTCGCCTGTGTCGTGGAATGTGCGATAAGGATTACCTCTTCAGGGTGAATCTCACATTCCTTAACGAGAGTGAGCATCGAATCAACCACACCTCTTGCCACGCCTTCTTTCGATTTATGTGTAGTGGGAACGCACGATTTTCCCACAATGGAATAGTCGGAAATGTCCACAGCTACTGCATGCGTAAAGGTGCCGCCAACATCGATTCCTATTTTAATTTTTCTGTTTTTATTCATATTTAAAACCTCAATAGAAAATCAGGGCAGAAGCCATGAGTCCAAGAATTGCAGCACCCCATGTATAGGGAATAGTGTTCCACATAATTTTTTGTACATCGATTTTCATTTCATTTGCCAGCCAGACATTTTGGGTGTTCGTCGGATCAGAAATTCCCTGAATCTGTCCTACTGCCATGAGCAAGCCCATGATCGCACCTGCCGGCATTCCACCGGCAAGAAAAATGGCAGCGATTCCATATCCCATACCCCACACATTAAGGGGTCCTCTATAGAGGGCAAGAGGAGCGGCGAGACTGAACAAAAGGATATAACTTAAGGCTGATTCAGGTTTGATCGCCTGTAAAACAGGCTTTAGCAGCAACAAGACAGGCCATCCGGCTTTGTAGTTCTCCATCAGGGCAGCGGGTGGACCCATGACAGCATTTAAAAGCATTCCAATTCCCAGCATCAGAGCGACTGCAGGCATCACAACAGCTCCGCCATCAAGCACCGACCTGATAAGAATATTCAGTGAACTTTTACGATATGTAGAGAGATAACCGTAAGCCAAACCTGCTATGAAAGCCGCAATAAAATTGATTCCGAATACCAGAATCAGAAACAGGGGTACAATTGGAATAAAATAAGCTGTAAAGTAAACTTTATCAGTCTCTCCGTCTCTGAATACTCTAATTACTGAAAGCAATACCAGCAGTGCGATTCCTGAACCGGTCAGATACTTCAAAAAAGAGGGGAAAAATGAGAGCAGGTCTGAAATTCCCGTTTTAAGGTTATCGGGGAGGAAATTCCAGACTGCATATCCCGCCGATCCAACTGCAAGGATAATAACAGAGTAGATTGCAATTTTGGAAAAATTGATATCATGACCGTCCCTGTAGAGTTGAATAGTTATATATATGATGGCAATCACAAACATAATCAGAAGCATCACAAGTGCAAATGACTGAACCTCACCTGTTTGCAATTTCAACACTTGAGTGTAAACAGCCCAGTTTCCGACATTCAGGATACCGCCAATACTCAAGCCGGTCAGGAAAATTCCGGTTGTAGTCACGGGACCGACACCTACCGAAGCAAGAATTGGCAGCACAACTGTTGAAACCATTATAATGGCGCCAAGTCCTCCAAGAGTCGTGAAAAGCAGAGTAATCAGGAGCAACATAACCATTGAAATTGCCCATGGTTTGTCACCCGACAGTTCGGCACCTGTTTTAATAAAACTTTCTGCCACGCCGGTCTTTTGCATCATTATAGAAAGCATACTTCCAAATATTGCGATGGTGTATGCTTCTGATAATTTGGTTGATCCGTTCCCAAGGACGAGGGTCACCACATCAACAACATTCACCCCTGAAATCACAGGAATAAAGAATGCAAGAATCGGTAACGCCAGTAGTGCCGGTATCTTCCTGAGAAACATCAGGATGACAAAGGCTAAAAATACTGCGAGCAGTAAAAAGAGTTGTAGTGTTTCCATGAAATATTGTTATTAATATTTATTATCCAAAACTCAAATTTAAAATAATTTTTTATTCGATGGTGGATTATTTAAATTAAACAGGTTGTTTTTTTAAGTTAAGGAAATTGATGAATATCAAGAAAAACAAATCTCTCCTGGAATTTAATACATTTGGTGTGGAATCCACCGTGGCACATTATCTTAAAATAGCCACAGAGGAGGATTTGTATGATTCAATAAAGTATGTCGAGAAAAACCGGCTTAAATATTTTTTTCTCGGTGGGGGAAGCAATATCCTTTTAACCTCGGAAAAATATAATATGGCAGCTCTCCACATCCAAACCTCCGGAATAGAGATTATCGATGAAGACGATGAGAGTATAACAATTCGATGTGCCGCAGGCGAAAACTGGGATGATGTGGTTGCATTTTCTGTTGAGAGGGGATTGGGTGGAATTGAGAACATGTCGCTCATACCGGGAACCATCGGGGCGGCACCAATTCAGAACATTGGGGCTTATGGACAGGAGCTCAAAGATACTTTCGTGGAAGCCAGGGTTCTGCTTACCGATACAAAAAAAACTGTCGACATTTCCAATGAAGAGTGCAATTTCGGCTATCGGGACAGTATATTCAAAAAAGAACTCAAGGACAAAGCGGTAATTTTGTATGTAACCCTGAAATTGAGAAAAAATCCTAAACTGAACTACTCATACAAGGGAGTAAGGGAGATTATATTTGTTCGAGGTGATGAGCAGGTGACAGTAAAGGAGATCAGAAATGCAATAATTCAGTTGCGAACTGAAAAATTGCCTGATCCTGCGATTCTTGGGAATGCAGGAAGTTTTTTCAAAAATCCCGAAATACTGGAAGAATCTTACAACATTTTAAAACGGTTTTCTCCTGAAATAGAAGGATTCAAGACCAAAGATGGTAAAGTTAAACTTTCTGCCGCAAAATTAATCGAACTTTCAGGATGGAAAGGGAGACGGGAAGGAAACTGCGGAGTTTACGAGAATCATTCCCTTGTCCTGGTAAACTATGGTGGAGCCAAAGGGTCAGAAATTGCTTCAGTTGCCAAAAAAATTATTAACGATGTCTTCGAAACATTCGGTATTAAGCTGACCGCAGAGGTCAATTTTTTCTAAGTGAAAATTTTGGCGAAAAATTCTGCCAAAGAGAAATAAAGTGGGATACCTAATATTATATTAAACGGAAAAGTTATTGCAAGCGACGCCGTCAGGTAGATGGAGGGGTTCGCTTCAGGTAACACTATTCTCACTGCTGCCGGAGCTGCGATATATGAAGAGCTTGCCGCCAGTACCCCAAATAACAGTGAGTTACCTGTACCAAGTCCCAGTAATGTTGCAAAGAGAGTGCCTGTAATTCCGTTGAAAATCGGAAAAGTTATGGCGAATATCGTGAGGGGAATTCCGACTTTTCCAAATTCATGAAGTTTCCTTCCGGCTACAATTCCCATGTCAAGCAGGAAAAAAGTCAACACACCTTGAAACGGATCGATAAAAAATGGTTTAGTGAGAGCATACCCTTTGTCAGCTGTTATAATTCCTATCAGAAGACTTCCACCAAGAAGTATTACACTTTCGTTGGTAATTGACTCGTGAATCACAGTCCGCATCGATTTTGAACCGGAAGATTTGGATGTATAGTAAAGTGCAAGTCCGATACCAGCCAGAATCGCAGGGAATTCCATCAGAGCCATTACTCCGACCATAAACCCGCCGAATTCAATTCCTGCTCTGTCGATGTACGATATTGCAGTAACAAATGTAACAACACTTACAGAACCGTAGTGTGCAGCAAGTGCACCTGAATTGATAGCATCAAGTTTTACAAACCCCCGCAACAGATAAAACGCCATCACCGGAATAATAGCTGCCAGAACCAGTGCCAAACCCGCAGAAGCCATCAGTTCAGGACTAAAACCTGTTTTTGATATCTCATAACCACCTTTAAAACCAATCGAAGCCATCAAATAGTAGGAAAACATCTTAATAATCGGATCGGGAATCTTCAATTCCGATCTGATCAAGGCAACTGTAAGCCCAAGAAGAAAGAAGAGAATTGCCGGGTTTTTTAAGTTAATAAGTCCATTTGAGATAAAATCGAACATACAACCTCTCTTTTTGAGACAAAAAAAATCGAAAATTGACTCGCAAAAGAACGAAAAAAAAACTATTTTGCGGTACAATATTTTAATAATTATTAGATAGACTTTAGTGCGTTATTTTCAAGCAACATTTTTAATCTTTATTCTGTTCTATTCCAACATTCTTTCACAGACAACAGTCACACCAAAACAAGAGAAATCATTCACAATCGGGTTAAGGGGAATCTATTCCACGGGCCCTTGGATGAATCAAGCGGGACTTGGTGCCGGAGGTAATCTAAAATTTGAATGGAAACTCGGGAAGCGGATAGCATGGTATCTTCAAGGAGGGTACTACTATATCAACGGTAGACAGGCGACTTCGAATGGAATTACTTACAAGACCTACTTCAATGACGGTGAGATTTCGACCGGAGTGAAATTTCTTTCTGACAAAAACTATTTCGGACTTGCCGGAATCAGTATAAATTCGTTGATGAGGAGAACAGATGTCGTTCAATATTTAGGCGGATGGAAGCAGGAAAGCACCTCTTCGAGCACTGCCGAAAAATTTGGTTTGATAATCGGTGGCGGTTATACATACCATTTTAGTGACCTGATTGCGGTTGAAGGGTTGGGTCTCTACAACTATCTTGGCGATGAAGGTTCAAATCTCGCATTAAACATTGGCGTTAAATTTAAGTTTTATTAACAATTTACAAAAGTTACGGAGTAGAAATGGCACACATGATAAGCTGGTTCGAGATTCCTGTAAAGGATATGAAAAGAGCCAAAAAATTCTATGAAGAAGTGTTTAATGTTGAGATGACTTTGATGTCGTTCGGCGGCCATGACATGGCATTTTTCCCTTCCGAGGGGATGGGTGACATTTCCGGAGCACTGTGTGCCGGTCCCGATTATAATCCTTCTTCTGAGGGTACACTTGTTTACTTTAGCGGTAATCCTGATATGCAAAAAATACTGGATCGCATACCTGGAGCGGGGGGCGTGATACTTCTCCCTAAAAGAGAGATCTCAGCCGAATACGGGTTTATGGCACTTTTTATGGATACTGAAGGCAACAGGCTCGCACTTCATTCATTGAAATAGCATGAAAAGATATCTGAGTGTTTCACTTCTGGCAGTATTTCTGCTCACAGCAGCCGGTTTTTATTCGGTAGAAAGAAAAGATCCTTCCATTACTCAACTCCACTGGTTGAAAGGGAAGTGGTCTAGAATTGCTTCCGGAGTGGAACACTATGAATTGTGGAATATCGTTAAAGACTCTTTGCTCGAGGGTGAAGGTTATTATATGAAAACCAATAACAAAAAAGTCACCGAAAAACTTGCAATCAGGTGGATTAACAAAAAACTGTTTTATATTGCTGATGTTCCCGGGAACGACGGACCAGTAAACTTCGAGAATATATTTCTTAACGATACTATGGCAGTATTCGAAAATCGAACTCATGATTATCCTAACAAGATAACCTATATCAAAACGAGTAAACGGGACTTTAAAGTCATTCTTAGTGACAACTCAGGTCAGAATAAAAGATCCATGAGCTTTAAACTCGTAACCAAAAGGTGATTGCTAACCCAGTTCAAAGGAAGTAACACCGAAAATCTTCTCACTGTCCCTTTCAGGATTTCCGTTGTGATACATTCGGGCAGTTTCAAACACGAACTGCATTCCAAACTCTTTCGCCAGTGTAATTGCCTGCGGGTTAATCTCCGGAGTATCAAGATAAACCGGCTTGCCTTCTGCAAAATCCGCTAATGCCAAAAATAGTTTCCTGGCAATTTCATAGTCATCTGCAAATAATGGGCCGATTTTAAAGCCACTATTGTGACATTTTCTTATGGTTCCATACCCTTGAATAACAATACCCTGTTCCGCTTTTAGTGTCAGGCTTTCGGGCATGGCTACCCATTCTTTAATAAAAGCCGCTCTGTTGGCTGGAAAAACCGTCTTGTCGTAATCAAGCAAATTGCAGAGATCTTCATCAGTGACGGGTTTTACTTCAAATGATTTTTTAGGTATCAAATCCTTCGCTTCAAACCGGATATGCCTGTAGGCGAATTCATATCCTGATTGAATATAATTGTGTTGCTGCTCGACTACACCATCCATCCCTGAGGGAATATCCCGGATTCTCTCAAACCCCGCTTTCCAAAGCTGGTATCCGTATCCTTTGCCGCGGAACTCAGGCTTAACTATATAAAATCCCATGAAACCGAATTCATTTCCATATCTGACAGCCGATTTTGTCGCAATTATCTCTCCGTCCAGTTCACCGACGAGAAATCCTGCCGGGTCCGAAAACAAAAACGGACGATCATCATGTAAACCGGGATTCCAGCCTTCCTTTTCAGCCCACTGTATGAAGATCTTAATTTCTTTTGGCAGGATTTTACGGATTTTGTAGCTCATGGCACGCTCCTTTGTCAGAATGATGTAAAAGCAAAGCGGAAATTATAAATAATTCGATTAAAAAAAAACATCATCCCCTGAAATAATCAATTCCTGTTAAATTGGAAAAGCGGGCGGCTTTCCTGATCAGGTTCATTCCGTGAGCAGATTCCGGTTTCCTGTTTTTACAAAAAATCTCATATTAAGCATTAGTGAGGAGGCGATCAGGCTGAGAGACAGACCATACCAGATCCCTTCAGTACCCAATCCCAATGGAAATCCGAGAATATAAGCCCCCGGCAGTCCAATCAGCCAGTAGGCAATGAAAGTGATTACAGTTGGAATTTTAACATCTGTAATACCTCGTAAATTTCCGAGTGCGATAGCTTGAGTGCCATCAAATATCTGAAAGAAAGCGGCAATCATTAACAACTTTGGTGCTATCGTTACCACCTCGGGATCGGATGTGTAAAGAAATGGAATGTATTCTTTAAATACAATCAGAAGAATCCCGGCGCAAACCATGAACGATGCCCCGAGAAAAATCGCCACAGAGGCTGCTTTCCTCACTTGCGTGATGTTTTTTGCCCCGACAGCATTTCCCACTCTTATTGTGCCTGCAGTGGATAAGCCCAAACATACCAGATATGTCAGAGAAGCCACATTTAAAGCAATTTGATGTGATGCAAGCTCATCTTTTCCTATCCAGCCAACCATGAAAGCAGCGGTGGCAAAACAACCAACTTCAAAAAAATACTGGATTCCACTCGGTATTCCGATACGCAAAATTTCCTTTCCGTTTTCATCAAGACCTTTGAAAGGAAATATTTTTAGACCAAATCGCTTGAATTCTCTGTTTTTGTGCACAAAAACCGCAAGAGCAACGAACATGAAGATTCGTGATCCGAGGGTTGCGTAACCGGCTCCATCCAATCCCAACGCAGGGGCTCCCCAGTTCCCGTAAATGAATATCCAGTTAAAAAAGAAGTTGACAACATTCGCAGCAATTGAAATTACCATTGCCGGACGGGTGAAAGAAAGACCTTCTATAAACTGTTTGTATCCGGTAAACAGGAGCATCGGGGGGATGGAAAATGAGATAATACGGGTGTAACTTAATGCAAGATCAACCACTTCTTTGGGTTGATCCATATAAGAAATTATGTCCGTCCCAAAGTAAACAACAATATTCAAAATGATGGCTGAGAAAAGACTTACCCAAATTCCCTGATGAAAAACTCTGGAACATTTCTCACTGTCGGAGGAACCGACTGCAATTGCTACAAGGGGAGTCATAGCCATCACGATTCCCAAGCCGATTACGGTAATGATGAAGAACAGGCTTAAACTTAGTGAGGAGGCAGCAAGCGGAGCATCACCAAGGCGACCAACCATGGCTGAATCCACTACACCCATCATGACAAAACCCACCTGGGCGATCACGACAGGCAAAGCCAGCGATACCGTTTCTTTTAAATGTTCTTTTATGGTCATGCTATTTTTAATAAATCAGATGGCAAATGTAAATATTCAAATAAAATAAACGGCTATTTTTTGCCGGATAAATTATGTTTTGTCGTTATTTATGATGAACGGTCATTTATTTACCGGATAAAAGCCAAACATTTTCTTTGAAATCTTTGACAATATTCCTACATTTACAGTCTGTTTATCTGAAATTTATGATGGAAATTATGGAGAGATGGCAGAGTGGTTGAATGCGGCAGTCTCGAAAACTGTTGTGGGCTACGGTTCACCGGGAGTTCGAATCTCCCTCTCTCCGCCACTTTATGGATGCTTCCGTTATATCTTCAATGAACAGAAATTGTATGGGCAATTGGAAAGGTGCTAGAGTGGTTGAATAGGCTCGCCTGGAAAGCGTGTGTACTTTTACCGGTACCGCGGGTTCGAATCCCGCCCTTTCCGCTCATTGGAAAAGATCAGTTTTTACTGATCTTTTCTGTTTTAAACAGGTAAACATCTTCAATTTTGCACCCGTTCTTTCATCAGGGGAGATTATGCCTGTGATTCGTTATATTCCGGCAAAACTGTAACATTAAAATTAATCGTTCATCTCATTTTATATCCATTTATCATTAATGGATTGAAATTTTATCATTGCGGATGTAATTTTACGCCGTAAACAAACAGGAGTCCGAGATGGAAAAGAGAATATACAAATCACGCAAAGAAAGAATGATTGGTGGAGTTGCCGGTGGTATCGCGGAATATTTTGATGTTGATCCCGTCATCATCAGATTTGCATTTATTGCATTGACTTTGGTAAATGGAGTGGGACTTGCTATATACATAGTTGGTTTGATAATAATTCCTGAGCAGGTTATGCAATATAATGTCAATTCAGAGCAGTCAACCCCGTTCGCTGTACCTGATATAAAACCTTCAGCTGAAAATAAAGGGAAGTTCTCAATCTATTTAGGAGTCTTGCTTATCGTTGCCGGTATTTTATTCGGTCTCGATAATTTTGTTCCTCATTTTGATATTGTTGACGCTTTCCCGTTAATTCTTGTCCTGCTGGGTGTTTGGATAATATTCACCGGAAGGAAAAAAAGCCATGGAGAGAAATATGAAACCGAGTAAAATTTTCTGGGGAGTCTTTTTTCTGGGACTTGGGGTCCTGTTACTGGTTAAGAACTTTTCAGATGTTGATTTTTATATGCCGGAAATAAGGAAATTCTGGCCATTGCTTCTGATCGCTGGTGGAGTGGTTTATCTGACAAAAAACCTGATCGTCCGAAATGTGCTTGCGGGAGTTGCCGGATTTTGCCTGGCGTTCTTTCTGCTCACGGTTTCAGCATCCATACATAATCTGCCAAAGAAGTTTTTTGGACATGTAAAGTCGTCAAAGGACAAAAACAGCCTTATATCGATAAAAACTGAACCCTACGATACAACGATAAAATTTGTTGAACTAAGTTTTGATGGCGGTGCCGGAACCTATATTGTGAACTGTAGAGACACAAATTTAATGACATTAAAAACTGACAGAAGCAACAGGAAATTTTCGGTAAATAACAATATCGCAGGCGGTAAAGCAAACCTTGATATTCAGATGGCTGAGTTTCATTTTGACACTGACGACACTTCGTTTGCTTCACTTGTAGAGTTGAATATAAACCCGAAACCATTTTATGAAAGCCTTAATTTTCAAATTGGTGCATCCGAGTTTGAGCTGAATATATCCCAGTTGCAGTTCAGGAAACTTAACATCGATATGGGTGCCAGTTCGACGAGACTGTTTCTTCCAAAGCCTGCACCGGGAAGCAGTGAAGTGACGATTGAATGTGGTGCCAGCAGCATGGATATAATTGTGAGCAAGGATGCTCAGGTAAAATTGATTAATTCCATGGCATTAAGCGATTCACATGTGCCAAAAGGTTTTGTGGAGAAAAATGGTGTCATTTACTCTGAAAATTTCACCGGAACCGGAGACATTCTCACCATAAAACTTGACGGGGGAGTGAACAGTTTGAAGATCAGAAGAGATTAATTTAGTTTACATTTGGAAAATATTGTTAAAAACGGCTGAAATATGCCGTTTTTTTATTTTAAAAGGTGATTTTAACTATAAATAATCATATTGTTTCTTTTTTATGATCTTAAGAAAAACTATTTTTGATAACAAAAGGTACAAAAATTTCTCAAGACCGATGACTGACGAAGAAACACTATCATTTATTTATCGTTTTAAGCTTCCATCTGAAGTGAAAGAGTTCTCAGTCTGTCTGCGGCGCTCTGATCTTTCCATAATCAGAGATGAAGAGAACTCAGTAAAAACCGACTGGGCACTCCTGAAAAATTTTGCCTGTCCGCATTGCCCACTCGATCAAACAGTAAACGAATATTGTCCTCTGGCGTTGAATCTCTACCATCTTATTATGGAATTCAACCATTTTGCTTCCTATGACGATGTGGAAGTGGAAGTCGAAACTTATTCGAGAAACTTTACCAAAAGCACAGCTCTTCAGTCGGGAGTCAGCAGCCTTCTTGGTATTTTGATGGTTTCGAGTGGCTGTCCCATCATGGGAAAACTGAAACCGCTTTTATACAGTCATTTACCGTTTGCCACACTCGATGAAACCCAGTTGAGAGTTTTTTCTCTCTATCTTCTTTCACAATATATCAGGTATAAAAAAGGTGATCAACCTGATTGGGAAATGAATAATCTTGTCGAGATTTACAACAGAATCTCGATTCTGAACAGAAATGTCAGTAAACAGATTGTTCTCCTTGAGGAAAAGGATGCAAGCATCAACAGTCTGATAATTCTGAACAATTTTGCGGAATATGTAACATTTACGATCAACGAAAAGATGATCGATGAGATAGAATTTTTTGTAAAGTCATTTAATGATTAGTTAACTGTCGGGAAGGGTATTTTGTGAAAGACAAGCCGAATTTAGTTTTTCTATTCCTGGGAATGTTTTTTGTTTCCAATGCTGTATTAGCTGAATTTATTGGAGTAAAAATCTTCTCACTTGAAAAGACATTCGGTCTCGATCCCGTCTCATTTTCATTCTTTGGTCAGGAAAATCTTTCCTTCAATCTTACCGCCGGTGTGCTTCTCTGGCCCATCGTCTTCATCTTTACAGACATCATAAATGAATATTTTGGCAGGAAAGGAGTTCGCCTGCTTTCCTTCATATCAGCCGGTTTAATCGGTTACGCATATGTGATGGTCTATTTTTCGATGGGACTTGTGCCTGCAGATTTTTGGGTCATGCGGGACACTGCAACCGGACCGGTTAACATGAACACAGCATTTAATGCCATATTCGGACAGGGACTGTGGATTATTATTGGTTCGCTGGTTGCTTTTTTAGTGGGTCAGATTGTCGATGTCACGGTATTCCAATGGGTAAGAAAACACACGGGATCAAAATGGATTTGGGCAAGAGCTACAGGATCAACCCTTATATCCCAGTTTATTGACAGTTTTGTTGTGCTTTTTATCGCATTTTACTTCGGAGCGAACTGGAGCCTTGGTCTTGTTTTGGCAATTGGCATGATGAACTACATCTACAAGTGTGGCGTAGCAATCTTTCTAACCCCCATATTATATGTATTACATACAATAATCGACCGTTATCTTGGCAAGGATATTGCCCATCAGTTGATGGAAAAAGCAGCTTCCGAAGAACTTTAGCTACAATTCAAGATTCTGTACATCCTCAATGGTTATCTTAACGAGATCGTCATCGCTTAGGTTGCTCAAAGTCAGAATTCTTTCTTCCTGATTCCCGATAGCCTTATAAAGGACATTCCGTACTGTTCTGGCATTTCCAAAATTTTGATCCCTGTTATCATAAATTTCCTTGAAGACATGCGTCAGGTGCGCCATTGCTGATTCATCCAGTTTGTATCCGCTCTTTTCACTCAGCACTTTGGTGATATCAAGCATCTCATCGGGAGTGTAATCCTCAAACATAAAGAAATTTGTAAACCGGCTCTGAAGACCCGGATTGGAGTCGAGGAAATTTCTCATCTCATTGGGATATCCGGCGACGATTACAACAAGTTTGTCTGAGTAATCTTCCATTCTTTTCAGAAGTGTATCGATTGCTTCCTGACCGAAGTCATTACCGCCGCGGGAAAGAGTATAAGCCTCATCAATGAAAAGAGTGCCTCCAAGAGCCTGTTTTATTACATCATCGGTTTTTTGGGCTGTCTGACCCTGATAACCGGCTACCAGGGATGACCTGTCAACTTCTATCAGATGTCCCTTTTCGAGCAGTCCCAGTTCTTTGTATATCTTGCTAAGCAGTCTGGCAACGGTGGTTTTTCCTGTACCCGGGTTACCCATGAAGACAACATGAAGATTTTTCTTGATAACTTTTAAGCCCCGTTCTTCCCGAAGTTTGGCAATCTTTAATGAGCTTATAAGTTTTTCCGTTGCCTTTTTTACTTCACCCAATCCGGTGAGAGATTCAAGTTCTTTGAGATGTTGCTCCAATAGTTTGGCATCACCTTCAACCCTGACCTGCTTCTTTGCCGCAACCGGTGCCAGTTCTTCAATATCTTCCACAGTTATTGTGTGCGACATTTCGTCGGTAATCGATTCTTTGGGCACTTCAACCATTCTCAGAAGCTGTCTTTTTATTGCAGCTTCCGCAATGTTTCTCACCATTCGGGCATTGGAAAATGTTTTGTCGCGCTGGCGATACTTTTCATTAAAATAAACTTTAAGTTTCGCCATCGTCTCAGGGGTCATAGCCAGTTGTTTCGACTTAAAGATATTAACGGCTATGCTGACCAGTTCATCAGGGGTATAGTCCTCGAAGAGGATAAATTTTGTAAACCGTGACTTGAGGCCCGCATTACTGTCAAGGAATTTTTCCATATCCTCTGTATAGCCGGCTGCGATTACTATAAATTTACCGCGGTCATCTTCCATTCTTTTTAGAAGAGTATCGATTGCTTCCTTCCCAAAATCGCTGCCTGAATTATCACCGGCTTTTACAAGCGTATAGGCTTCATCCACAAACAGGGTGCCACCTAACGACTGATTGATTACTTCGGTGGTCTTGGCGGCAGTTTGACCCACATAGCTCGAAACAAGATTTTGCCTGTCCGTTTCCACGAGATGGCCCTTGGGCAGTATCCCCAAAGACGAGTAGATATCGCTGAATATTCTTGCAACAGTTGTTTTTCCGGTTCCGGGATTCCCGAGGAATATGATGTGGTCAGAAAATTTGTTCTGGAGATTCTCACCCCTCTCAAAATAGAATCTGGCAATCTTCACGAGTTCATTAATTTCTTTTTTGACAAGGGTTAAACCCATCAAACCGTTGAGTTTATCCAGCGATTCCTTAAGTTTTTCCTCATTAATTCCCACATCAAATTGTTTGGCTTCATCCTTCTTAAATACCGCCGCTATATCTTCGGGTTCGAATGTGGTCAGTGCTTCTTCGGTTCTCATTCCGGGAGGCAGTTTGAGGTATCTTTTGCTTAACCTCATTTTCGCATCGTCATATACATTCCTGACAAGCCTTCCGTTCCCAAAAGTTTTGTCACGATTTCTGTAAAGATTTGTGAACTCTTTATTGAGAATATCCTTCGCCTGTTGAGACAAAGAATAATCTTCTTTCTTTGCCATCATCTCGAAAATTTGAATCATCTCATCCGGAGTATAATCCTCAAATTGGAAGAACTGTGTGAACCTTGATTTCATTCCGGGGTTTGATTCGAGAAAATCATTCATTTCATTGGGGTAACCGGCGACGATAGTCACGAACTCACCGGCTTTGTCTTCCATCCGTTTTAGCAGGGTATCAATTGCTTCCTGACCAAAATCCTGCCCGGTACCCCCTTTTTTTACGAGAGTATAAGCCTCATCGATAAAGAGGATTCCCCCCATGGCATCTTCGATCACTTTTTCAGTTTTTTGGGCAGTTTCGCCTACATACTGTCCAACCAATGTAGCCCTGTCAACTTCGATGATATGTCCCTTCGGGAGAAGGTTCATAGCCTTGAAAACATCTCCAATAACTCTTGCAACAGTTGTTTTTCCGGTTCCGGGATTGCCCAAAAACACAGAATTGATGGAGAGCCCTTCTTTTGTTTTTAGACCCAGCTTTTTTCTCTCCTGGATAAAGTTCAGATAGTCAACGAAATCGCGCATTGTCTGTTTCACTGTTCCCAAGCCGATAAAACCGTCCAGATCAGCAAGAACCTTTTCTACAGTAAGTTCACCGTCAGCTCCTTGTGAGGCCTGCGATTCCTCCATTTCCTCTATTTCATTAATATCATAGTGCTCGAGGTCATAAATAACAGAGAATCCGAGAATGAACCATTTGGTGCAGATTAATTCGTTGTTGAGGTATATTTCAACCCGTCCCTGTCCTGGAGTCCAAAATCCGGGGTTTCCTGTTCCCCAACTCTGCACAACAGCGACATTGCTCCATTCAGATTCAATTTGGAGCTCAAAATTGCTTTCACCAATCTGTTTTTCATTAATATACCAAAGAGCCTGACCATCGACTGAAACATCTTTATTGTTGAAATAAGGGTTCTTGACGATAAGTTCTACTGCGATAAAACCTTGAGCGGGTGCATTAAACTGATGGACAAAATATTTCCTGCCCGACTTCAACTGTTCTGAAAGGTCAAAAGTTCTGGCATAATAGCCTCTGAATTTGACTCCCTTTTGAAGTTCGAAGTCAGTTCGTTTGCCGGAGGAAGCAGGAGCGGAAACCGAAGCCTTTTCCTTTTTGGATTCTTCTGCTTTGCTTTCTCTTTTACTTTCAGGACTAAGATCGATTACTCCTTTTGGTTCCGGTTTTGTTGCCGGCTCGGAGGGGGAGGGGAGTGAAGGTTCGACCGGTTCCGGTTTAAGCGGCACTTCCTCAATTATATCTTCCTGAACTGTATTTCTGGTTTCGATCTCCTCCATTTTAACGGCGATTTCGATCAGAACAGGATTACCCGGGAAAAGAGGGTGCAATTCTTTAAGCAAGGCTTTTGCAGGTAATAATTTGAATTGACTAAAAAGGATTTTTAACTGTAAAAGCTTCGCATTATTCTTTTTGTCCTCATCACCGGTACCATCAATGATCTTTTTAAGAGCATACTCCGCGTACCAAAGTTCCTGACAGGCAATCGCGTCTTCTGCGTCGATCAGTAAATCACCTGCCGGAGCGAGTAATTTACTCAGGAAGGAAGATTTCTGTCCCGCAAGACTTTTCAACCATTCACGGAGTCTTGGTTTCCTGTGGGAGAGGGAATGGTCGATGCTCAAGGTAGTGTCGTAGAATCTCATGGCATCGGCATATTTACCAAGAGCGGCAAGGCAGGAAACTTTGTATTCGAGAGCTTTGGCTCCGAATTCTGCGGAAAGGTTAATTACATAGTCGAAATCGAGAAGTGCAGATTCATACATCCCCATTTTGTACTGAATTTGTCCTCTGAAAAATCTGGCATTGGGATCCCTGTCGGCAAGTTTTACGGCAATATTCGCATATTCAAAAGCATCTGAGATGCGAAAATCTTCGAGACATACCACTGCGAAGAGATAGTTTGCCTCGGGGTCGAGAGGGAATGCTTCCAGCATCCTCGAAGCAGCTTCTCTGGCAGCCTTAATATCCTTTTTTTGCAGGTTAATATTAACCTGATCCTTCAACTCTCTTATATCTTTGGAACTTAATACCTGGTTCATTTTTCTTGTGCTGATCTCTTCCGGAAACTTCAAAATCGAAATTAGAATATACTTGATTTATGATAAAGATAAAAGAAGTGAATTGGATAATAAAAAAAAGCCCCCGACATTTCTGCAAGGGGCTTTGAAAAGGGGTGAACTATTAATAGTCCATTCCACCCATACCTCCGGGAGGCATCATTGGAGCGGATTCTTTTTCTTTTTTCTCATAAACCACTGCTTCAGTAGTGAGGAGTAAACCTGATACTGATGCTGCGTTTTCAAGAGCTGTTCTTGATACCTTGGTAGGATCAATAACACCAACTTTGATAAGATCTTCATATACTTCAGTTGCAGCGTTGAAACCATAGTTTCCTTCACCTGCTTTTACATTGTTCACAACAACGGAACCTTCGAGACCGGCGTTGAAAACAATCTGTCTCAATGGTTCTTCAAGAGCTCTTTTTACGATCTCGATACCGGTTGACTGGTCTTCGTTAGCGCCTTTGAGGTCTGCGAGAGCATTGATGGCTCTGATGAAAGCAACACCACCACCTGGAACGATACCTTCTTCAACAGCAGCACGGGTAGCATGAAGAGCATCTTCAACTCTGGCTTTGATTTCTTTCATCTCGATTTCAGTTGAAGCACCAATTTTCAGAACGGCAACACCACCGGAAAGTTTTGCAAGTCTTTCCTGGAGTTTTTCTCTGTCGTAATCTGAGGTTGTTTTTTCAATCTGAGCTTTGATCTCATTGATTCTTTTCTTGATTTCAGTATCTTCGCCTTTACCTTCAACTATGGTTGTATTGTCTTTGTCAATAACAACTTTTGAAGCGGTTCCAAGATATCCGAGCTGAGCGTTATCAAGTTTGTAACCTTTTTCTTCGCTGATAACCTGTCCATTGGTGAGGATAGCGATATCTTCGAGCATGGCTTTTCTTCTGTCGCCAAATCCGGGAGCTTTAACTGCAGCAACACGGAGGGTGCCTCTCAATTTGTTTACTACGAGGGTAGCGAGAGCTTCACCTTCAACATCTTCAGCGATGATAAGAAGTGGTCTTCCTTGCTGTACGGTTTTCTCGAGAATTGGGAGAAGATCTTTCATGGCAGAGATCTTTTTGTCATAGATAAGAATGAAAGGATCTTCGAGAACTGCTTCCATCGAGTCAGCATCTGTAATGAAGTATGGTGAGAGATAACCACGGTCGAACTGCATACCTTCAACTACATCCAGTACTGATTCTGTACCTTTTGCTTCTTCAACTGTGATAACACCTTCTTTACCAACTCTGTTCATGGCTTCAGCGATTCTTTCGCCAATCCATTTTTCGTTGTTAGCGGAGATTGTACCAACCTGAGCAATTTCTTCATTTGTCTCGATTGGTTTTGAGATTGATCTCAGGTATTCTACAACTTTTATAACTGCAAGGTCGATACCGCGTTTCAGATCCATTGGATTGGCACCTGCGGTAACATTTTTCAGACCTTCTTTGAAGATTGACTGTGCAAGCACTGTTGCGGTGGTTGTTCCATCACCAGCAACATCACTGGTTTTGGAAGCAACTTCCTTAACCATCTGCGCGCCCATGTTCTCAACTGCATCTTCGAGTTCGATTTCTTTAGCAACTGATACACCGTCTTTTGTTACAAGAGGAGCACCAAATTTTTTCTCCAGAATTACATTTCTTCCTTTAGGTCCTAATGTAACTTTTACCGTGTTGGCGAGCTGATCCACACCTTTTTTAAGTTTGGAACGAGCATCAACATCAAATTCAATTAATTTTGAAGCCATTTTTAAATTTCCTTGTTTTGTTTGTTACTTAATGATTGCAAAAATATCGCTCTCACGCATGATCAAATACTGTGTACCGTCGATGGTTACTTCGGTACCTGAATATTTACCATAGAGAACTTTATCGTTTACCTTAACTGACATTGGAGCGGTTTTACCGTCATCGGTAACTTTTCCCGGTCCTGCAGCTACCACTAAGCCTTCAATTGGTTTTTCTTTTGCGGTGTCGGGAAGATATAAACCACTTTTGGTCACTTCCTCAGCTTCCTGTGGTTTAATAATAACCCTGTCAGCGAGGGGTTGAAGATTTAATGACATATTTACCTCTGTTTTTTGTTTGAAAAACAATTGTTATTAGCACTCAATAATTGCGAGTGCTAAATTAACATTTTTTTTCGTGACAGTCAAGAGCATTTTGAAGACACAGCATGATATTTCAACTTTTTTACATTAATTTAACATTCATTTATTCTTGAATTCAAAACTTCGCTATGGTTCCTGAAATTTACAGGACAAAAACTAAAATTGTATATCAAATCAATACTCTCAAATCAATCACACTAACACAGGAGAAGTCATGAAAAAAACGATTCAGATTGTTTTTTTGTTTTTCACTCTCTTTACCACTGATGCTCTGACACAACCGGCATCGGTCGCCCTGAAGGATGGCAGCGGTTCGCCAATCAGCACACATGCCTCAATTACTGAAGCATATGGTGCGATCGTAACACCAATGACACAGGGTTATATAATAGAACTTACCAGTGGTTACACAGGTGCCAACGAGACCTTTCCAATTTCCTTAACTCAAAAGGCAGGTATAGATTCTTCGAAAAGGATCACAATCAGACCGGCAGCCGGAGTAAATCTGGTGACAATTTCTTCGCTTCAGGCAAGTCTTCCTGTGATTCTGTTTGACGGTGGAGATTTTATTACTATCGACGGGCGAGCGGGTGGAATCGGCTCTTCAATAAATCTCTATATCGAAAACACCACACTGTCCGGTGCAAATACCACCACAATCAATTTTATTAATGGCGCGACATACAATGAATTAAGGTATCTACATGCTAAAAACAGCCTGCAGAACTCTGCAGGTCCCCGTGTTATTTTGTTCTCCACTTCAGCCAACAATCCTGAAGGCAACTCATATAACAAAGTGACCAATTGCAAAATTGAAGGAAGCAGGACCGGGATAGCATCGAGTGGCACAGTAACTGTTTTCAATAGATTTCTGGTTATTGAAGAGAATGAAATATTTAACTGGGGATATGCCGGTATATGGTTACTCTCGGCATGTTCAGATGTTGTAGTTAAAAACAATATAATCTACCAGACGCAGGGTTATAACAACACCATCGTGTCGGGTATTATAACCGGAGCAGTAGTCGGGCAGAATCTGACCATATCAGGCAATAAAATTTTCGGCATGAACAGTGCTTCCACGAGCTCCACCCAAATTAGAGGTATTGCCATAACTCCCGGCAGGGATGCCAACTTTAAGATATTCAATAATTTTATAGCCCTTGATCAGAATGGACCCTCGAATGTTAGTGCCTGTTACGGGGTTCTTGTATCCGGTACCATCCCGTTCACATTTTCCTTCGATTTTAATTCGGTGAACATCGGCGGTGTGCACAGTGGTGGGACCACAGCTACCGTACTCTCAGCAGCATTTGCGAAGAGTTCGACTAACGATACCTCTGTGTTTAAGATCAGAAACAACCTTTTTAAAAACACACGGACAGGTGGTGTTGCAGGTGGTTTCCATGCAGGCAGCATTATTACTCCAAACGGTATTGCTGAAATGAACTTTAATGTTTCTTTCTCGACAGGTTCAGTGGATAATTTTCATGCCGGATGGGGAGGTACATTGTATAACGACCTTGGTCAGTATAAAACCGCTGCTTCGCCACATGAGTCCAATACCATCTTCAAAGACATTTCGTACACTTCTGCAACAGATTTGCACCTTCTGCCACCATCCGATGGTGATCCCGATCTTGCAGGTATGCCTGTTCCCGAAATAACATCAGATATCGATAACCAGATCAGGAATGCCACTGCTCCTTACAGGGGAGCTGATGAGGCAACCAATCCTGTCCCGGTCGAACTTGCATCTTTTATTTCCAATGTCACTGGAAATTCTGTAACATTAAAATGGGTTACAGCGTCAGAAAAGAATAACAGCGGTTTCCAGATTGAGAGATCAACCGGAAAGAGTGATTGGGCTTCGGTCGGATTTGTTACCGGCAAAGGTACATCAGTTTCATTAAACGAATATTCGTTTGTTGATAAAGGACTTGTTGCCGGTAAGTATTCGTATCGTCTGAAGCAAATTGATCACGACGGTTCTGTTAGGTACTATCAACTCGCAAGTGAAGTGGAAATAGGAATACCTTCTGAATTCAATATTTCGCAGAATTATCCCAATCCATTTAATCCAACGACAAAGATAGATTTTTCAGTTGCAGAACTCGCATCAGTCAGCATTGAGCTGTTCGACATCTCAGGATCAAAGGCTGCAACTCTTTATAATGGAATCAATGAACCTGGTTTCTATTCCATGACACTTGACCTTCAAAAGTATGGCTTAAGCTCGGGTAACTACTTTTACAGATTTACAGCAACAGGTGTAAAACAAGGAAAAATCTTCACATCATTCAAAAAAATGACCCTCTTAAAATAGTTTAAAAACAAAAGAGCCGGCTTAAAACCCGGCTCTTTATTTAACTTCTGTTAAGACTATTTCAAAGCGGCAAGCGCAGCAGCATAATCAGGTTCCTGTGCAATCTCTGGTACCTGTTCTTTATAGATAACTTTACCTTCTTCATTAACCACAACAACCGCTCTTGAATACAATCCGGTGAAACCACCTTCAACTATTGTAACACCGTAATCTTCGCCAAAAGATGAGCTACGAAATCCGCTAAGTCCGCGAACTTTGTCCAGACCTTCAGTCGTACAAAATCTTGAATGAGCGAAAGGTAGGTCCATCGAAATGCAAAGAACTTCAGTATTTGTCAAGTTTGAAGCCTCGGCGTTAAATTTTCTTACAGAAGCGGCGCACACACCGGTATCCAGACTGGGAAAAATATTCAGGACAAGTCTTTTACCTTTTAATTCGTTGAGTGATACTTCTGCCAGTGAAGTATTTACGAGACTAAAATCGGGTGCATCAGTTCCTTCTTCGGGAAGGAAACCAATCGTGTTTATTTTATTGCCTTTTAGTGTAATTTCTGCCATGGGTTCTCCATAAATTAGTGATAATAAAATAACCTCTATTCGTCCTTATTAGTTTCAGTCGGAGGTTTCATTTTAAAACTTTTTGTAATAATCGTAGTCGGATCCCAACTCCGCATCCTTTTTCCTTCGGTATCCTCTGGAAATCCCATCACTCTGCCAAACATTGCAGTCTCGGGAAATTGTTCCAGCATCACTTTAAAAATAACGAGCATTGGTATGCCGAGAAATAAACCGCTGACACCCCAGAGACTGCCCCAGAAGACAAGTCCAAACATCGCAGTAATGGTATTAAGTCTCAGTTTATTGCCCATTAAGACGGGTTCCAGAATGTTTCCCATTCCCATCTGAATTGTTGTAAGCAGCACAAAAACCAGTCCCGGAACGAAAATATTATCAAACTGGACGAGTGCCATAAGTGAAGGGAAAAGCACCGAGATTATTGCTCCGATAAATGGTATAAAATGGAGTAAAAAAGCTACAAATCCCCATAAAAATGCAAATTTAACTCCAAAAATTATGCAGACTGTATAGACAAGAATACCAACAATCAGATTGATGAAGAGTTTTATGTTGGCATAAGAGTAGATGAATTTTTGAATGGTCAGATATGCACTGGTAACCATTTCAAGATTCTGTCCACCAGCCACATACCTCAAATATCTTTTATAGTTAGGAAGGGCAAAAAGAAAAACAACAAAATATATGGAAAACCAGAAAAAACTGTTTGTGAATGCAGTGAATGAAGAGACCAGTCCCTTCGCCGTCGAAGTAATAAAATCTTTTGAAAGGAGTTGAGTCAACTCCTTTTCAATATCGACTGTAGTATGAAAACGAAGGTTTATAACATTTTCGATTCCGTTGAGCAACCTGTCAAGTTTTACTATCAGCACCTGCACAAAGTCATCACTTTGTGCTCCAATCTCACCGAAAGTCGATGAAATTATCAGGTACATCATAAACAACACCCCCAATGTTATAATTGAAATTGAGGGGATTATGAGATAAAACGGCACTTTCTTGCTTCTTAAGAAAATTGTAATCGGTTGAAACATGGTTGCAGCAAGAAATGCGAAGGTAAGAGGTATAATAATTGCGGAGAATGCTGCGAGAAGATAGAAAGCTAACACTACCGCAAAAAAGAGAAGCAGAACGAATATTCGATTAAGGCTTTTTTCCATTAAAATCTTTAAAATTGTTAAAGCAAGATAACAGAAATCGAGAGTAAAAAAAAGAAAAAGGCGATCAAATTATCATTAAATCTGACCGCCTGTAAATTTAGAATAACAGATTGTTGGGAGTTCTTGGGTAGGGAATAACATCACGGATGTTTTTCATTCCTGTAAGATACATGACAGCACGCTCGAGACCAAGCCCGAATCCCGCATGAGGGAATGAACCGAATTTTCTGATATCCTGATACCACTCATACTCTTCCGGTACTATACCGACAGCAAGCATCTTCTGATGGAGAACATCATAGTTTTCCTCTCTCTGGCTTCCGCCGATTATCTCACCAACACCGGGAACCAGTAAATCCATGGCTCTAACAGTCTTGTTGTCGCTGTTCAGCTTCATGTAAAACGCTTTGATATCCTTTGGATAGTCAATAACAAAGACGGGTTTTTTAAAGATTTCCTCGGTGATGTATCTTTCATGTTCCGTTTGGAGATTTTCACCCCATTCAACAGGATATTCAAATGTATGACCCGATTTTTTTAGATAATCGATTGCTTCTGTGTATGTAATGGTTACGAAATCCGAGTTCAAAACATTGTCAAGACGGGACAAAAGTTCGTTATCAACAAACTTGTTAAAAAATTCCAGTTCATCAGGCGCCTGTGTCATTACTTCATTCAGGACGAATTTCATCATATCCTGAGCGAGTTTCATGTCATCTTCCAGCTCTGCAAATGCTATTTCCGGTTCGATCATCCAAAATTCATTCGCATGACGGGCAGTATTTGAATTTTCAGCACGGAAAGTCGGACCAAATGTGTAAACATTTCTGAAGGCAAAACAGAATGCTTCCACTGCGAGTTGTCCCGACACGGTAAGAAAAGACGGTTTTCCAAAGAGTTCCTGTGAAAAATCTATCTGCCTGTTTTCATCCCGTGGAGGATTGTCAATGTTCAGAGTCGTGACTCGAAACATTTCTCCCGCACCCTCTGCATCAGTACTTGTGATGATTGGGGTGTGGACATAAACGAAACCCTTTTCCTGAAAGAATTTGTGGATTGCATACGAAACTATCGATCTAACCCGGAAAGTAGCCATAAAAGTATTGGTTCGGGGTCTTAGATGAGCGATAGTTCTGAGAAATTCGAAGGAATGGCGTTTCTTCTGGATGGGATTATCAAGTGATGCAAAGCCAACCACTTTTATTTCATCAGCTTTTAATTCGAATGGTTGCTTGTCACCCAATGAGCGGACATAAGCACCATTGATTTCGAGTGATGATCCGATGGAAATCTTTTCGATTTCTTCAAAATTGGAGATTGAGTCATCAAAAACAACCTGAAGGTTCTTGAAGCAGGAACCGTCATTTAGCTCTATAAATCCAAAATTCTTTGATGTGCGGGAAGTTCTTACCCAACCGGTAAGTTTTAATTTTTCGCCTTCAAATTTTTCTCCTCCGGCGAGCAGATCTTTAACCGTAACGGCATTATATGACATATTGATCCAAAATTTTTTCTAATTCAATTCCAAATTTAGTGAAAATTTGTTTGTCAGGGCTCTACTCACAAATGTTCTTTTAAAATCGGGCTGTCTAAACTATGTTTGTATTAAAGAATTCATAAAAAATGGAAAAAATGTGAAAGTACTGTTTGTTTGTCTCGGGAATATCTGCCGTTCACCTGCTGCAGAGGGAGTGTTTCGTGAGAAAGTTAAAATAGCCGGGCTGGAAAGTAATTTTGAGATAGATTCAGCAGGGACTGCAGGTTACCATATTGGTGAATCGGCTGACAGAAGAATGATAACACATTGTAAAGAAAGAGGTTATGATATATCACCTCACAGGGCTAGAAAACTGTCTGCAACTGATCTGGGAGAATATGACATCATTCTGGCGATGGACCGGTCGAATTATTATAACATTACATCCCTGGATCCGGAGGGGAAATATCGCGAAAAAATCAGAATGATGACCGATTTTGTTACTCAGTGGAATGTGACTGAAGTGCCGGATCCGTATTATGACGGACCTGAGGCATTCCACCATGTAATCGACCTCCTCGAAGATGGATGTGACAATTTATTGAATTACCTTCTAAATCATTACAATTCCAAATGATTAATTTATCAGAGTTAATTGGCGAGAATGTCAGTTTTGTGAGGAGGGCCGGAGGTGGTTGCATAGCTGATTCTGCTATCTTCTCAGGAGCAAGCGGTACTTATTATTTTGTAAAAACCTACAGGGGTGCAGGTGGCAATCTGAAGGCGGGAGCGGAAGAAAAAGGGCTGAATGAACTTGCAAAACAGAAGTTGATTCGTGTTCCAAAAGTCTTTACCTGCTCGGGGAATACTCTTGTAATGGAAATGATAAAAGAAGGGCGTGAACGATATAATTTTTCGGAAAATTTCGGCAGAGATCTCTTTATTTTTCACGAAATAGTGTCTGACTCGGGTTTCGGTTTCCATGAAAACAATTTTATCGGGGACACATTGCAGCAAAATACTCCATTCATGGCGTCTTGGATCGATTTCTACAGGGAAAAAAGGCTTGTACCTCAATTTCGAATGATGAGCCAAAACGGTTACACCGATAAATCGCTTGCTTTGAAATTTGATGCTCTGTTAAAAAGATTACCTGAATTGATCGATGACAAATCGGTTAAACCATCATTGCTGCATGGTGATTTATGGTACGGAAATGTATTGACTGACGAGAAAGGCGAGGCTGTAATCATCGATCCGGCAGTTTATTATGGTGACCGGGAAACAGATATTGCAATGACAGAGCTGTTTGGCGGATTCGACGGCGACTTTTACGGGGCGTATTTCGAAAGTTACAGTTGGTATAACCAATACAAAAAGAGAAGAGATGTCTACCAGCTTTACCATCTCATGAATCATTTAAATCTTTTTGGGTCAGGTTATCTGGAGCAAGTGAAGAGCATAATTCAAAAATATGCTTAGTTACACTTCAACTATTTTATTCCTGTCGACAACTTTGAAGAAGTATTTACCCGGTTCAAATTCCTGAAGTGCTTCCTCAATAAATATTTCCAGTTTATCGGGTTCCGAACAGGTGTATAAATCGATGGAAAGTCTGGATTCCTCAGGAAATGTATGTACCAATGCATGAGATTCACTAAGAATGGAAACGAAAGTCAGACCCTGTGGAGTGAACTCGTGCTTCATCGAGGATACTATTGAAAATCCGGATCTCTTGAGAAGCGAGTTGAAAACAGAGCTGATTTTCTCATTATCGTAAAGATCGTGACCTTTACAATTACAAAGTTCAAAAATCAGGGTGTATTTGTTCATCATGGCAAAAATTCGCCGCTTGTCAGCGATTATAAAATTTAATCAAAAACAGAGTATAATTTAGCAGATTTTTAATTATATTTCGAACAAAATTAAATCATTCGAGGAAAAAATATGTCTTCAAAATATGAATTGGTAAAAAATTATTTAATTAATCTGGGATATCATATCTCAAGGGAAATACCGGAAGAGGAAATAGTGATTGTTGATGATACAGACAAGGGCATTTCGAATCTTATAATAGATTGCGAAAACCCTCTTTTGATCTTTGAACAGTACATTGGAAAACTCAAAAAAGATGAGAAAGATGTTTACAAAAAGCTCCTGCAGGTAAACAGAAAACTCGTTCACGGGGCATTTGTCCTCGAAGAGGATAATAACACACTTCTTTTTAGAGATACCCTCCAATTGGAGAATCTTGATGAAAACGAGGTCGAAGGCACCATGTCAGCCATACATTTCGCTATGGCAGAGCATACTGATTTTCTTATTGAAATTTGCAAATAGAGGAGAACATGATGAGTATTTTCAAAAGGCTGTTTAAAATCGGTCAAGCAGAAGCCCATACAGTGATCGACAAACTCGAGGATCCAATCAAGATGTCGGAGCAGGCAATCAGGGATCTTAAAAACAATTTATCACAAGCGATGCAGGCATTTGCTGAAGTAAAAGCTCAGGCGATTAAAATGGAGAGAGACAAAAATCTCTACAATGAAAGATCAATTGAGTGGGAAAGAAAAGCAGTACTGCTTCTCCAGCGTGCAGAGTCGGGTCAGATGGCTCCGGAAGAAGCTGAAAGGCTTGCAAAAGAAGCATTGATCCAAAAAGAAGACAGTGTTAAAAAAGCCTCTGAATCTTCAATCAATCTGGAAAAACAGAATGAAATGATTGGAAAACTCCAGATGCAGATTGAAAAATTGAGAAGGACCATCCAACAGCAGGAAAATGATCTGATTACCCTTAAAGCAAGAGCCAAAACTGCTGAATCAATGAAGAAGGTTAATAAACAACTCTCAGGAATTGATGCAGACAGCACTATCGCAATGCTTGAGAGAATGAAACAAAAAGTGGAAGCAGACGAAACTCTTGCTCAGGCATATGCTGAAATGGAAGGTCTTAACGAGGGGCTCAATACAAAAATTGACAAAGCTCTTTCAGAGACTGACCTGCAGGGTGATCTTCTGCTTGAAGATTTGAAGAGTAAGTTGAAAAAACCTTAATCACTCATTTTGGGCATCCTTCTCAGGGTGCCCTTGTTTTTTTTCATAACGGGATGATAACATGGTCTTTAACTGGTTTAAAAAGAAGAAAAAAGAAGAAGAACAGCCGTCGTACGATCCGACTAACCTTAAAGTCACAGACCTTAGAAAAGGATTTATCCTTGATGTTGAGGGTGCAAGCTGGGAAGTGACAAAGGAGTTTGAATATGACTGGGGTGACGATTTTTTTACTCTTGAGTTCCAAATAAAATCCTCTGATGCCACTGCATATTTACATGTCGAAGAAGACGATGAAATCGAAATTACCGTGATGAAGGAAGTGGATATTAATAATATTGACAAAAATCTGATTGAAGAGATTATCGAACAGGAAAAACCAAGACGGGTAATTGAATTCAGCGGCAGAACTTTTTTCAGAAAAGCTGAAGCAGCGGGAAATTTCAGGGATATTTCGGGGAACGCATGGGAACCCTTTATCAGTTGGGATTACCGGGATGAAACCGGAAAGTATATTCTGTCGATTGAACAATGGGGTGAAGAAGATTTTGAAGCAAGTATCGGCAGGGTGGTACAAGATTATGAGATCAGCAACATTTTCCCCGGAAAGATTTAAATGAAGAAGATATTTCTTGCAACTCTTTTCCTCCTGTTTCTCGCGGGTTGTGGTAAAGAGTACAAAAAGCCACCAGTCGATGATCTGATTACAAAGCTTAACAATGAAAAAGTTCCTATGTATTCGATCATCCTGAGCGATATGGATGTTGACGGCACATTTTTTAAGGACTACAAACATAAATATCAGATTATCAAACAGTTTGACTCAATCAAAATAAAAGATGAGACTACCGACTGGATCGAAGTCAGCGAGGAAGTCTTCTGGGAGAATGAGAACTATCTCGGAATGGAAGTTGCCTCCAAAGGTGCTGACGGAAAGGTGAGCAAGGCTATCGCCCCCGCAGGTTATAACAATTATGTGGGAAATCCAAAATACGGGAGTTGGGTGAACAGCGGTTCCGGTTCATTCTGGCAGTTTTATGGACAGTATATGTTCCTCAGTTCTATGATGAACCTTGCATCCGGATCGGTTTTCCGCGGTGAATACGATGACTATAACAGAAATTACAGAAATCGAAAACCGTATTACGGTCCCATGTCGGGAGGAAGTTATAAATATGGAACTTACGGTTCCTACACAACCAAAACAAAGCCCGCATCTTTCGGAGAAAAGATTTCGAAGATAAAGAGCGGTTCGCAGAGCTTTAAAGAAAAAGTAAACAACAAAGTATCCCGTTCGGTTGGCAGAGGCACTCCCAATGTCAGATCACGCGGTGGATCGGGAGGTAAATGAAATGATTTTAGACCATTTACTCACTGCTGCAGTTTATTTTGCTGCCGGAGTTATTCTGATGCTTCTTGGTATCTTTGCATTCCGGTTGTTCAATCCTAAATATAATGTAAAAGATGAACTCGTCGAGAAAGATAATCTTGCATTTGCAATAGTTTTCGCAAGCTATTTTGCGGGAGTAATTATTTCAATAGGAGGGGTCTTTTTTGGTCCATCCGGAGGGCTTGTCAATGATCTGATTGATATTGCCATTTACGGGCTTCTTGCCATAATACTGCATAATATTTCTGCATATATAAACGACTGGTTTATTTTGCGCAAGATTGATGCTCCCAAAGAAATAACGGTTGACAGGAATGCCGGAACTGCGGTTGTACTGGGTGCCTCATCCATCGCCACCGGTCTTGTGGTTTCGAGTGCTGTTTCAGGTGAAGGAGGAAGTATACTGACAGCAATTGCATTTTGGGTAATCGGTCAGTTCGCTCTCATCCTGTTCTCGTTTTTATATCAGTTTATCACTCCTTACGATTATTTAAAAGAGATAGAACAGGACAATGTGGCGGTCGGGCTTGGATTCGCAGGTATTCTGATTGCCATTTCCATAATTATCAATGAAGCGATGTTTGGTGATTTTCCGGGCTGGGAAAATTTCATTTCTGATGTCGTGGTCGATTTATTGATTGGAATTGTTCTACTTCCTCTGGTCAGAATCCTGACAGATAAAGTGATACTTCCCGGCAAGCGCTTGAGTTATGAGGTTCAGGGACAGGCAGTGCCAAATACGGGTGCCGGACTGATAGAGGCTTTCGTTTATGTAGGATCTGCTCTTCTAATAGGCTGGGCTCTATAGGTTAGTGAAAAAATCCAACCTTTTAAAATTATGTCTCTTTGCCACAGGAGTTTCGGGCATTGTGGCAGAGTATATTCTTTCCACTCTTGCAGCCTATTTTTTGGGAGACTCGGTCATTCAATGGACGCTTATTGTATCGTTGATGCTGTTTTCCATGGGACTTGGGAGCAGTTTAAGTAAATTTATAAAACAGAATTTACTTGAAAAATTTATCCTGATTGAATTTACTCTCTCTATAGCGACCTCATTTTCAGCAATTATCGTCTACTCGATCTCTGCTTTCCCTGAATTTCGGGGAATTACAATCTATTCACTTTCCATTTTTATCGGATTATTAATCGGCCTTGAGATTCCAATTGTTACCCGTTTGAACGAAGAGTTCGAAGAGCTCAGGGTAAATATTGCGAATGTACTCGAAAAAGATTACTATGGAAGTCTGGTCGGTGGCATTTTTTTCGCTTTTGTTGGTTTGCCAATTATCGGACTGACTTATACTCCGTTTATCCTTGGAGCGATTGATTTCACTGTGGCACTACTGCTTTACCTGCATCTGCGTGAGCACTTTAAATACTCAAAGGTTGCCATGGGTACGCTGATTATTTCGGTAACTTTTATTATTGTCTCGGGTGCTATATTTTCAAATCCAATAATCCGTTTTTCCGAGCAGTTAAAATACCTAGACAACATTGTGTATGAAGAGCAGACCAAATATCAGAAAATTGTTATAACAAAATGGAAAGAATATCACTGGCTTTACTTAAATAACAGTGTTCAATTCAGCACTTACGATGAGTCACTGTATCACGAACCACTCGTACATATTCCTCTTCAGATGTCAGGGAGTAAGGATCGTGTGCTGATACTTGGAGGTGGTGACGGATGTGCCGTGAGGGAAGTCTTGAAATATCCTGAAGTTAAGGAAATCTATCTCGTGGATATTGATAAGGCAATTACGGACCTCGCTCAAAAAAACGATATACTCCTCGAGATTAATAAAGGCTCTCTGAACGACAAAAAAGTCAAAATTGTCAACACAGACGCCTTTCGTTATTTGGAGGAAAGCAATAGTCTTTACGATGTAATTATTGCAGATTTTCCCGACCCAAGAAACTCCGATATTAGTCGTCTCTATTCCAAAGAGTTCTATTCGATTGTAAAAAAACACCTTTCAAAAGATGGAATATTCATAACCCAGGCATGCAGTCCATATTTTGCTGCAAAGGCTTTCGCCTGTATTGATACAACAATTAAAGCTTCCGGTTTCAGTTCGCTTCGAATGAGAAATCATGTTCCAACGATGGGGGAGTGGGGATTTATTATTGGCTCCGCTTCACTTGACGGGGAGCAGCTCAAACTAAAATATTCTGAAATTAAAATTGATGAACGAACGACAAACTGGTTAAATAACAATGTGTTAGATGCCCTTGTCTCATTTGGCAAGTCACCTCTGAAAGATAATGAGGAAATTAAGGTAAACAATCTGACTGAACCCGTTCTTTACAGGTATTTCGAACAGGGAGACTGGGGACTTTATTAACCAAATAGAAATGAAACTGCTATATTGATACTTTGTTTTAATACTTTTTGGAATTCAAATGTTTGAAGGTGCTTTCGGTCCTGTAATTGTTGGACTACTTAGGATTTGCGATGTTAGTCTGGGAACACTCAGAACCATACTTGTTGTTCAGGGCAAAAAATATCTTGCCGGCTTTGTTGGATTCTTCGAAGCTGCAATCTGGGTTATTGCAGTCAGTCAGATATTTGCGTATTTAAATGACAATCCATGGATGATACTCGGGTATGCAACAGGTTACGGGCTTGGTAATGTTATCGGCGTGTGGTTCGAACAGAAGATAGGACTGGGATTCGTCCAGGTAACAATTTTTTCTTTGGAGAAATCGGAGGAAATTGCAGCGGAACTCAGATCATCTGCCTTCGGAGTTACAATTCTTCCGGCAGAGGGTCTCACCGGAAACATCAAAATGCTTATTTCCGTCGTTGACAGAAAAAAACAAAGACATCTCATGAAACTGGTAGAATCGATCGACTCAAAGGCATTCATTTCAATCCAGTCATCACTTCCTTATCGGGGATACAGACCCGGAGCCAGAATATAGTTCTGAATAACAATTGTTAATAATTTGTTAATCTTGCTGGTGTAAAAATTCAAATCCATGATTTGTAAGTTTTGAAGCCATAATTTTAATTTTTTGGCGATTGATTCACATATGAGAAAATCATGGAAATCTATTACCTGGTTATAGTATTTGTTCTTTTTATACTTGCAGTTTCCGATTTGATATTTGGCGTAGCAAATGATGCCGTTAATTTTCTAAATTCTGCTATTGGATCGAAAGTGGCACCGAGACATATTATACTTGTATTCGCAAGTTTGGGTGTGTTAGGTGGTGCTCTCTTTTCGAGTGGAATGATGGAGGTGGCAAGGAAAGGTCTCTTCAATCCGGAGATGTTCAATTTTGCACAAGTGATGGGGCTTTTTGTAGCCGTAATGTTCACAGATGTTCTTTTACTCGATCTCTATAACACATTTGGCTTACCAACTTCAACAACGGTCTCCCTGGTATTTGGACTGCTGGGGGCAGCTCTGGGTACAGCAACATACAGCGTACTCGCTTCATCCGGGGGGTTGGAAACGGTGATGAGTTATATCAACACCGAGCGAGCCTTCATAATTATCAGTGGAATTTTCCTCTCAGTCATCATTTCCTTTAATGCCTCTCTAATCGTCCAGTATATTGTCAGGATGATATTTACCTTCGATTACAAACCGAGAATCCAAAAATATGGTGCCATCTTTGGAGCGGTAGCTTTTACATTGATCACATTCTTTCTTTTTACAAAGGGAATCAAAGGGTCAATATTTGAAAATACCGAATTTGCAAAATGGATTACGAAGCATATGAGTGAAAGTCTTCTTTATTCTTTTGCAATTCTCCTTTTTGTGTTCTTTATCCTGAACAACATCATTAAGATCAACATATTCAAACCGATCGTTATAGCAGGTACTTTTGCCCTTGCTTTTTCATTTGCGGCCAACGATCTTGTCAATTTCATTGGCGTTCCGCTCGCGGGATACCAGGCTTTTCAGAGTGTCAGCTTCGCAACCGACCCGTCATCGACCATGATGACAGCTTTAAATGATCAGGGCGCAGTTCCGTTTTTGATTCTGGTGATTTCCGGAGCAATTATGATTGTAACAATTTGGAAATCAAAAAAGTCGAATACGGTAACAAAGACTGAAGTTAACCTCTCCAGACAGGGAAAAGGGAAAGAAAAGTTTAAGAAATCCGCTGTGGCAAAAAATGTTGTGAAATCTTCCCTTTTTATCCTCGATATGTTCAAGACACTATCACCTAAAATAGTGACCAACTGGGTTAATTCCAGGTTCGATAAATCCAAATATGTACCTGTTCCGGGACCAGACGGTAAAATGCCTGCCTTTGATCTGATCAGAGCATCAGTCAATCTTGTTGTTGCTTCAAGTCTGATTTCTTTTGGGACATCATTAAAATTGCCGCTTTCCACCACTTTTGTAACATTTATTGTGGCAATGGGCACTTCCCTGGCAGACAGGGCATGGGAACATGATAATGCCGTGAACAGGGTGAATGGTGTTCTGACAGTAGTAGGTGGCTGGTTCCTCACAGCAGTCTTTGCCCTGATGCTTTCATTTGTCTTTGGACTGCTGATCTCCGCCGGGGGCCTTACATTCATTATGCTGTTGCTTTTCTTCTCTGCATTCCTGATTTACAGGACTCACAAATATCACGGTGAACAGGAGAAAAAAGAAGATGAGAGCGAAAAAGCCGCCTCATAATTCCGATTCCATAATTTAAGAAAACCGCCTTCGGGCGGTTTTTTTTTAATCATTTTTTAAGCGAGTGAAATTAATATTTTAGAGTGATTATTACTAATTTTGTTAATGGAATTAAAGTTATTTGAAGCAATCCACCGGAAGTATAAAACATGACCATAAATAGGTATTTACCTCTAATATTCTTCTTCTTTTCAGTTACGATATGCTCACAACCGGTTGAAGACCCCTCCTTCGTCGATACGCTCTCCGTAAAACGGGCTCTTCATCTGGCTAAACAGAAAAGCCCTAAATTACAAAAGCTTGCCCAGTCAGTAAATCAAAAAAAAGCGGAATTAAGAGGAAACAGCGGACTCTCAGATCCTGTGCTTTCATACTCACGGGAGGGCATGGGAAATTCAAGTTTTTCCTCGTATGACGAACAAAGACTTGGCATTACTCAAGAAATTGTCTTTCCTATTACAACATCCCGGATTAGTGACAGAATCTCCTCAGAAATCGAAGCTCTTCAACTCGAATATGAAAACGCTCTCCTCCTTCTCCGTGAAGAGATAAAGAAGACCTACTCACAACTTCAATATGGATTGGAGTTATTACATCTTGCCCAAAGTGAACTTGAAATTTCAAAAGGTGTCTATGAAGCAGTGAAACTGAAATACGATTCCGGTGAGGCGACAAAAATTGAGCTGCTTAAAGCTAAAATACAGGTGAATGAGGCTGAAAATTCGATTTCAGAGGCGCAAAATTACCTGCATCAGTCACGATACAGTCTGTTCAATCAGATTGGACTGGAGACGACAAACCAGAAATATTCCATCAATTTCCCCGACACACTCTATTATAAAAAAACTGAAATATCACAAAGCGATATACTCTCCACTTTTTACGACATGCCCGGAGTCCGTTCGAAAAAGAAATTAATTGAAGCTGCCGAAAATCATCTTCGTGTCGCGGAAGCAGGTTATTTTCCAAATATATCACTTAATCTTTTTGGTCAGGACTTCGGATCCGGTTTTAAGGCACTGGGCTTTGAGGTAGGTCTATCACTTCCGCTCTGGTTTCAAAGTAATCAACGCAGTGTCATCGATCACTCAATTTCATCAGTTAAAATATCTGATGAAAACTACCGTGAGGAGCTTCTTTTGATGAAAAAGGAAGTTGAAATCGCATGGCATGGCTATGAATCCGCAGGTGAAAATCTTAACCGGTTCGCAAACGGGATACTTGCTGAAAGTGAAGAACTCCTGAATCTCACAACTCAGGGTTATAAACTCGGAGAAATCGATTTCCTCACTCTGCTCGAGGCGAGGAGAACTTACCTGACCAGTTCCAAAAGATATTACGACTATCTGCTCGATTACAATTTTAGACTGATCGAGCTTGAGAAATTTTCGCCAAAAGAATTTTTATATAATGATTAGATACAGGTTTACCATGAAAATACAGCTTACACTTATTTCGTTTTTTCTGATTTTGGCTTTCACATCTGGCGGTTGTGGAGATGAACAAAAACCTAAAACCAAGGAACAAAAAAAGGAACAACCTAAAAAATATCAGGAGATCACCTTAACAAAAGAGCAGGCAGCAATCCTGAATGTCAAACTTTTCAAGATTGAAAAGAAATCTCTCGACTACTCTTTAGTATTAGCTTCCACGGTTGTTCCGGCACCCCAAAATATCGCCAAAGTAAGTGCACCAATCAGTGGGAGAATTATCAAAATTTATAAAAATGAAGGTGACCGGGTCAGACAGGGAGAAGTGATTTGTGAGCTCGAAAGTCTTGAGTTTGCCGATCTGATAGCCGATCTGGTAAAAGCAAAGTCAGAACTGAATTATCAGACTAACAAACTCGACAGAAATTTACAGTTAAAGGAAAAGGGAATCAGCACAGAGAGCAGACTCGAAGAAGTAAAAGCTGAATACGAGAGGGCTGTTGCCGCTCTTGCAGCAGCAAAAGCGAGGTTGAGATCTGTCGGGGTGCCTGAAAAACAGATTGAATCGCTAAATTCCTCAAACATTAAAGATCCGGTTCTGAAGATTTTCAGTCCAATGTCCGGACTTGTAAACGAAGATATGATCGATCCGGGTCAGGCTGTAACCTCCTACCAAAACATGATGTCCATAGTAAATCTGAGTAAAGTTCAAATTCGTGGTTTCGTTTCACCCGAGGATCTTAAACTTGTCAACACTGGTGACAGATTTACAGCCTTCTCAAAAGATAATCCTGATCAGTTTGTCTCAGGAACCATAGGAAGTATCAATCCCTCACTTGATGAAGTGAACAAGGCTATTACTGTCAATTCCACAGTCACAACAAAAAATGAGTGGCCAAAACCAGGTCAGATTCTAAGAATGGAAATTTCAACCGGTACGGAAGAACCGGTGATAGGCATACCTTTGGATGCAATCATATATCAGGGCGATGTACCATATGTATTTGTGAAGAAAAGTGAAAACACTTTTATTCTAAGACCCGTGAGGCTCGAAAAATCCACGGAGAAGATTGCGATTGTAAAAGAAGGTTTGTCTGAAGGGGAGGAGATTGCCTCGAGTAATGTGTTTGATTTGAAAGCCCTGTCAAAATCCGCCGAAGGTGGAGAATAAAATTATGCTGAAAGGAATAATCGATTTTAGTTTACGGCAAAAGGTAGTCGCACTCAGTCTGATGATATTAATGGCTTTCGGCGGTTATTATTCACTTACGGAGCTGCCAATAAATTCACTTCCTGATGTAACACCGGTTCAGGTACTCGTTATTACAAAATCAGGAAGATATTCCCCTTACGATGTTGAAAAACTCGTCAGTTACCCTATAGAGACTTCGATGAACGGACTACCGGGGGTAAAGCAGGTAAGGTCCATCTCCCAGTTTGGGCTTTCAGCGGTTATCATCGAATTCGAAGAGGATCAGGATATCTATTTTGCCCGTCAGATGGTCTCACAGAGGCTTCAGAGTGTCCAGGACCAGCTTCCACCGGGTGTATCAACTCCAAACCTTGGACCCATCTCAACAGCTCTTGGAGAGATATACCAGTATGTTGTAAGAGGTGAAAAATACTCGTTAACAGACCTCAGGACGATTCAGGACTGGCTGATTATGCCTCAACTGAAGACAGTAAAGGGAGTAACGGAGATTAACTCATTTGGTGGTTATGTAAAACAGTACGAAGTGGTAGTGACTCCCGGTAAACTCCGCGCTTATGACCTTGGGTTCAAGGATGTCCTTGATGCAATTCAGAGTAATAACAGCGTCTCCGGCGGAAACTATCTCGAACATAACAGAGAACAGTATATAGTGAGAGGTTTTGGTCAGATTAAAAATGCGACCGACATATCTCAAATAATTGTAAAAAAGTTTGCTAACAGATCCATTTCGATTGGCGATATCGCAGATGTACGAATCACCGAACAACTCCGGCAGGGGGGTGTCACCCAGGATGGAAAAGGAGAGGTTGTTACCGGCATCGTGATGATGTTAAGAGGTGGGAACGGCAGGGAGGTAATAGCAGATATCGATGCCAAGATTAACTCAATAAATGAGAATTTGCCGGAGGGAGTAACCATTGAGAAATTTTATGACCAGTCCGATCTCGTAGACCGTACCACATCCACCATTCAAACCAATCTTTTGGAAGGCGGGTTCTTTGTAATTGCAGTGTTGTTACTACTTCTTGGTGAGTTAAAAGGTGCCCTCATTGTGGCATCTGTCATACCATTTTCCATGCTATTTGCATTTATCGGGATGAGAGAGTTTGGACTTGCTGCAAATCTGATGAGCCTCGGTGCCATCGATTTTGGAATGGTCGTCGACGGATCCGTCGTAATGGTGGAAAACATAATAACAAAACTGCAAAAGGGTGGAGAAAAGGATAAAAGTCAAATTATCAGGGAGGCGGCGCATGAGGTCGCACGACCCATTTTCTTCGGTGTCCTGATCATTTTGATGGTATATGTACCAATAGCCACTTTTTCAGGGATTGAAGGGATACTTTTCAGACCCATGGCAATTACGGTAGCCACAGCGGTATTCGGCTCCCTCATCCTTGCTTTGGTTTATGTTCCGGCTCTCTCTTCAATTGTTTTCAGGAAAGGTGTGAAGATTCGGAAGAACTACCTGATCGAATGGCTGAAACCGATTTACACAAAGCAACTTGAGTTGCATCTTGACAAGAAAGCACTGGTGCTGGGAGTATCAACTCTCATAATATTTGGCTCACTCGCCACACTTCCTTTCCTGGGAACAGAGTTCCTTCCTGAACTCGATGAGGGATCGATATTAATAGAGGAAGTGAGACTTCCGAGTGTTACTCTTAAAGAATCGATGGAAAAGGCGAACGAGCTCGGTAAATTTATCATGGCAAATGTTCCGGAAGTGAAGACTGTGGTTCCCAAGACCGGCAGGTCTGACCTGGCTAACGACTGGATGGGAGTACACCAAACTGATGTTTGGGTAATTTTGAAACCAACCTCCGAATGGAGGGATGGAATGACAAAGGAAAAAATTCAGGAACAAATAAAACCTTTTCTTGAAAAGGAACCGGGTTTGTCGTACAATTTCACGCAGCCAATCGCAATGAGAGTTGATGAATTGACTTCAGGTGTAAAATCCGATCTGGCTGTGAAAATCTATGGTGACGATCTCGAAAAGCTCTCAATGATTGCTGAAAACATCTCGAAAGAAGTGGCTTCAATTGAAGGAACTGACAATTACTTCATAGAGAAACCGTCGGGACAACCATATTTAACAATTGAAATCGACAGGGAAGCGATCTCTAAATACGGATTAAATGTGGATGATGTTCAACAGGTTATTGAGACAGGTATTGGTGGAAATACTGCCGGAACTGTGTACGAAGGACAAAAAAGATTTGACATAATTGTAAGATTAAGAGAAGATTTTAGAAAATCATTCGATGACATTTCGAACATACCTGTTCAAATACCCTCTGGTGGAAATATTCCACTGAGGGAAGTTGCCCGCATATCAAACCAGGAGGGACCGCGCGAGATTGCCAGAGAAAATGGCTGGAGAAGGGTGATCGTCGGAATAAATCTTGCAGGTCGGGATATTGGATCATATGTAGCTGATCTTCAGTCTCGAATCTCGGAAAATATTGAAGTTCCGTCGGGCTATTTTATTCAATACGGCGGATCTTTTGAAGATCAGCAGAGAGCGATGAAGCATCTTTACATTGTGGTACCCCTTGCGATTTTTATCATTCTGGGACTTCTTTATCTGATGTTTGGAAAATTTGTTTATGCCGGATTAATTTTCCTTAATTTGCCTTATGCTCTCTCCGGTGGAATACTTCTCCTGCTTGCGAGGGGTTTATACCTTTCCATTTCAGCGAGTATCGGATTTGTAGCCCTGTTCGGTGTGGCTGTATTAAATGGCATAGTATTGCTGGAGCATCTTAATCATATGCGCGAAAAAACAAGCGACCTTCGGAAAGCCGTGATCGAAGGGACAGCGGACAGACTAAGACCGGTCCTTATGACGGCACTGGTTGCAAGTTTCGGCTTTATCCCTATGGCATTTAATACAGGTCCCGGCTCGGAAGTGCAGCGTCCACTCGCCACGGTTGTAATCGGAGGTCTGGTTACCTCAACACTCGCAACGCTAATGCTGCTGCCTGTCATTTATTATATTGTTGAAAACAGAAAGAAGAAGAAAGAGACTGCAATCTCAACAGAAATTCCAAACACCGTTGAAAATTAGATAAAATAAAAAAGGCTGCCCTTGATTAGGCAGCCTTTTAATTTATTAAATCACAGATTCTTTTCTCTTAAACAGTTTTTTGATTCTGGCTCCCGTGTTATCCACAAGTTCATAAACCACAGGAACAAGAACAAGTGTCAATAGAAGGGAACTTGACAGACCACCTATAATACCCCAGGCAAGACCTGATTTCCACTCCGATCCATCACTTGATGACATCGCTATCGGTATCATACCCATAATCATCGTAAGGGTTGTCATTACGATGGGTCTCAGTCTCGATTTTCCGGCTTCAAGAAGTGCATCTCTTGATGAAACCCCTTGTTCCAGTTTCATCTGGTTTGCACGATCCACGAGGAGAATAGCATTTTTCGCAACCAGACCGACAAGCATTACTATGCCGAGCATGGAAAAGATCGACAGGGATTTCATCGACATTGCGAGGGCAAGGAGTGCTCCCACCATGGCAACCGGTATCGAAAAGAGCACTACGAAAGGATATACCCAGTTATCGTATAAAGCAACCATAATCAAATAGACGAAAAGTATTGCAGCGGTAAGGGCAAGGAACATGCTCGAGAAAGACTCACCTTGCATCTTGACATCACCCATGTATTTGAAGGTTACACCTGCGGGGAATTTCACCTTTGCTCTGGCAATATCTATATCCTGAGCGATGGAGCCTGTGGGTCTCCCAACCGCCTGGGAATAGACATACAATGCATTACTTCTGTCAGTTCTGGTTAATTTTGAAGGACCTGTTGTCGATTCAAGTATAGCGAACTGACTCAGTTTTACCTGCTTTCCGGTTCGCGAAGTAAATATCATCTCCTCAAGCGAAGATGTTTTATTTCGGGATACATTATCGAGCATGATCCTGATATCAAACTCATTCCGGCCGTCCCGGAATTTAGTATTATCGTCACCTGTAAAAGCAATTCTCAGTGTCTGTCCCACTTCTGCAAGAGTAAGTCCGTAGCTCGCCATCAGTCTTCTGTTAACCTTAACCGAAATTTCTTTCTTACCCTGCTCGGAAGAAAGTCTGACATCCGCTGTTCCGGGCACTTTTTTGACAACCTCAGCGAGTCGTTCCGCAGCCACTCTCACACTGTCGAGATTAGCACCCGAAACCACCAGCATAATCGGTGTCTGGTTGGCAGTACCAAAAATACCAATCGGATTCACATGAACCTTTATTCCCGGCATTGCGTTCAGTTTTTGGCGTATTTCTTCACTTATCTCATCAGTTGATCTTTTTCTCTCTTTTCTGGGAATCAGCGTTACATCAATTGATGAGATATTATTGGCATTTTGACCAAGCATTCCTTCTGCAGCAAGACCTGCTGTTGTGTTTATTCTTTTGACCTCGGGGATCTGAGAAATCAACTTTTCAATTTCCATCGATTTGAAATTTGTTTCCCTGATATTCGTTGACGATGGCATCTCGACGACAACGGTAAATTCACCTCTGTCGGCAACTGTCATAAACTCTGCACCTATGAAGCCGAACGGGACAAGACTTAAAGAGCCAAGAAGAAGAATTGTAGTGACGAGAAAGACTGTCTTCTTGTGGTTCAGACCCCATTTAAGAAGTGCCAGGTAATCCTCGGTCAACTTTTTGAATGCTCTTTCGAATCCATTGACAAATCTGCCGAAAAGTGTGTTTTCGGAGAACTTTTCGATGTTCGAGAACCGTGATGCGAGCATGGGAGTGATGGTAAACGAAACAAGCAGACTCATCAGAGTGGATACAACAACCACGAGAGAAAACTGCCTCAAAATATTACCCACTATACCCGTTACTAACGCAAGGGGAAGGAAAACCGCCACATCCACAAGAGTAATTGACAAAGCGGCAAATCCAATCTCATTTCTCCCTTTCAGAGCGGCAACTCTTCTGTCAGCACCTTTTTCCAGGTGGTGATAGATATTCTCCAGCACCACAATAGAATCGTCGACGAGGATACCTACGACGAGAGACAGAGCCAGCAAAGTCATCAGGTTCAATGTGAATCCAAACGCGTATATAGCTATAAAGGTGGAAATCAGTGACGACGGAATTGCAATCAAAACGATGACCGAGTTTCTGAATGAATGCAGGAACAGAAGCATCACAAGAGCAACGAGCACAACCGCAATTGCAAGATCTTCTTTTACAGCATCTGCAGCGGCGATAGTATAAAGGGAACCATCCTGAGCAATATCGAACTTCAGATTGATATTCGCATACTGCTTTTCGAGGTCGAGAAGGGTTTGCTTGCTCACTTTTGCGACTTCCACTGCGTTCGCGTCAGATTGCTTTTGTATCAGTACTCCCACTGATGGCACACCATCAATACGCGATTGCTGGGTGAATTCCTTGGTGCCGTCCACAACTTCGGCAACATCGCTTAACATAATGTCTGAGCCATTGAAGTTTCGCAATATCACCATATTCCGAAGATCGTCAATATTGTTGAACTTGCCCGCAATTCTGACCACATATTGTGCATCTGCATCTTTGATTGCGCCCGCAGGAAAATCAAGATTGGAAGCCCGGATGATCTGGGTTACTGTATTGATTGAGAGGTTATAACTCTTTAATTTTTGCTCATTTAGAAGGATTTGTATCTCGCGTTCCTGACCACCAACAAATGAAATCTGAGCAACACCTTTTACCTGTGCGAGTTCCGGCTTCACAAAATCATTCAGGAAGGTTCTGAATTCGCTGGGGGGAAGGTTACTGGTCGTTCCGATTCTTAAAATGGGTATTTCATCCAGAGCAATTTTAAGAAGTGTGGGCGGATCAATGTCATCGGGGAGTTTTGCCACTATCTGGTTTACTCTCCTTTGTGCATCCTGGAGTGCAAGATCAATATTAACAGACTGATTAAACTCAACTGTAATGAGGGATAAGTTTTCCGAGGAAGTTGCGTTTACAGTTGAAACCTGATCCTGTCCGGAAACGGCATCTTCAATTATTTTGGTAACCGAAGTTTCCACTTCATCGGGTGATGCACCCGGATAGGTGGTAATGATCACTATAACCGGAGGGCTGATTTTTGGAAGCAGCTCATAGCTCAGTTGCTGGTAACTGAACAGTCCTAAAAGGATCAGTACCGTAAACAAAACAATGATCAGGGAGGGTCGCTTGATCGATAATTCAGTAATTGTCATTTTTTGTTCTCAAACTTATTTTGATTTAACGATATTTACAGGACTGCCATCTTTCAAATTTACCTGACCCGATATCGCGATCTGATCACCTTTTTCTATTCCTGAAAGAATCTCGATGTTCGTTCCGGATTCGATTCCGGTTGTTACTTTTTTCAGTTTTGCAACATTATTTTCGATGATAAAGATTTGGGCATCTGCCATGCTGCCGATAATGGCGGTTCTTGGGATCACCACAGATTCACGATTCACTCTTCTGTTAAATTCAACATTTACATTCATCCCGGCTTTCAAATTTTTGTTGTTCAGAATAACAAGTTCCACTGGGAAACTGTGGACTTCATCACCTTTAACACCAATCGATTTGATTCGCGCACTGAATTCCTTTCCCGGGAAAATGTCGGTGGTAATGGTGGCGAGATCGCCATTTTTTAGAAAAAACACATCACTTTCAGCAACACTTACCTTTACTCTCGGAGCACTGATATCTACAAGATTGACGACAACTGTTCCGCCAATCACATTACTTCCGAGATTAACCATTCGCTGAGTTATCACCCCGGAGAAAGGAGCCTTTATTTTTGTATCTTCAACCTGTCGCCTCGCAATCGTCAGTTGAGCTTCTGATGACTTGAATGCCAGTCTGTAGGCATCCACCTGTGCCTCAGTTGCAGAACCTTCTTTGAGGAGTGCTTCGAATTTTTCAAGGTCTTTCTTCGATTTTTCGTAATCAGCCTCCCTGAGTCTAAGTGCAGCAACTTTCAATTCGTCGTCCACCTTAAACAGTATCTGACCGGCTTTCACCATATCACCAACATCGCAATAAACTGCTCTTATAAGTCCGGGTGCCTCGGAGACAACCGCGACTTCCTTATCAGCGAAAACCGTTCCTGTCTGTGTGAGTTTTTTATCAATAGTCTCGATTGCTGCCTCAATCACCGAGACTGCAACAGAGGTCATTTTTTTTGTTTCAACTTTTGCAGCCATTTTCTGTTTGTTGTTAATAAGTACAAAAGCAATAACTCCAATTATTGCTACAACAATCAGGATGTAAATAATCTTTTTTAGCATTTTTTTCTCTTAAATTCTTTATTAGTTACCGGTTGCTTTGTCTAAAAGTGCTTCTGCGTTTCTGAGATCGGAAATTGAGGTGACAAGTTTTATTTTTGCATCAAACAACGCCACTTCAGCATCTATCAGATCGGAATTTTTAATCAAACCTTGCCGGAAGAGGTTGTAGCTTACTCTGTAGTTTTCTTCCGCCTGTTTTACAGTGTTTTGGGCAAGTTCAATCCTGCTCTTGTTGGCAGTATAGTTCAAAAAGGCTTGTTTTACTTCGATAAGAATGCCATCTTTCATCATTTGATACTGATAATTGGATTGAGCGAGTTCAGACTCAGCCTGCTGTGTCTTATAAGAAGTGGCATTCCAGTTCCACAAAGTGTATGAAAGTGAAAGTGTAATATCCCAGGTACCTTTAAATTCATCCTTTGTCGGAACAATCCTCTGGTTTGGTCTTGAATAATTATAGTTTCCGATGAAATAAACATCAGGGTACCATGCCGACCGGGTAAGCTCGATTGCACTTTTTCTGGAGTTTAATCTTACTTCCATAGCCTTCAGTTCAGGTCTGCCTGTCAGGGCGAGAGAGTTTATTTCATCGAGTGTAAGATTCGTAGCGGGTTGATCGGTGATCAGTGACGGTTTGAGTGTCAGTTCGGTTTCATACGGCATGTCCATGCTGTTAAGCAACATCAACTTTGCCATCTGTTTCGCATTTTCAGTTTCCAACAATTGCACCTTTGCCGAAGAAAGTTGCACTTCGAGTTTGAGAATTTCGTTTTCCGTAATCAAACCCTGTTTGAAGAAATTTCCCAGATCTTTCAAGTGCAATTCAATCGTCTTGATGTATTCCTCGACAACCTTTTTGCCTTCGGTAACCTTATAGAGCGACCAGTAGGCATTGGCAATTGAATATTTCAATTTACTTTTCTCACTCTGAAGATCAAAAAGCCCGGCAGCTATCGCCTGATCGGAAAGCTCTTTGCTCAGGTCAATTTTGAAACCTGTAAAGACGGGCTGTGTCAGAGTCAGTTTTGCTGAATAATTATTCAGGATGCTTGGGGAGACTGTGAATGTTTGCATCGAGCCACCAAAAGGTATGCTTATTGCAAACGGATCAACCTCACTCAGTCTGGTGTAACCTGCCTGAAGGGAGAGCGAGGGGAGTCCTGTGGTACCTGCTTCAGATCTTTTCAGTTTTGCCGAATTAACCTTTTCTGCGGCAATTTTGATCGATTTGTTGTTTTCCAGTCCAAACTTTATACAATCCTCCAGGCTCATTTCAACACTTTTTTGGGCGGTTAAAACGGTGATTGACAGAAGGATAAAGCTTGCCACATATAACAAGTGCTTTAACATTTATTTTCCTTAATTTTTAGAATCATTTTTCTTAATGGATTTTAACAACATTTGAAACATAAGTTCTGCTCTTTCAAGATTCTTTTTCGGTTTTTCCTGCATTATCAAGACTCTGAGAGCATAAGTATCCATTGAATCAGAAAGAATCGAAGCTGCTGATGCAGTATCTTCGACCTCAAAAACCCCTGCCCGGATTCCTTCTTCAAGCACTGATTCGATTAAAGAGACATATTTCTTTCTGAATACTTTACGGGAAATTAATTCCGGTTGTCCCAAATATCTGACTGTGACGGTATTGGATCTTAGATATTCGGCAAAGAGGGAGTTGTCTTTAAGTTCATGAATCACAAACTTTAAGTTTCCGGGAATCATTTGATGAAGCTTTTCTTCAGGGGGGAGCTCAGAATTTTTTATCTCTTCGAGCCTCGAGATGATGTTGTTAAGGTGTTCGAGAAAAAACTCGTAGATCAGCTCTTCTTTATCTTTAAATTCATTATAAAGAGTTCCTACGCTGCAACCGACATTTCTGGCGATATCTGACATGGTTGTTTTCTCTACACCAAACCTGCTGACAAGTTCGGTAAAAGCATTTAGAATTTTTGTTCGCCGGCAAAGCTTGTTTTCATTCATGTGAATATTTGAGTATTTTCTTAAAATGTTCAAAAGTGAGTTCAAATATAAAATATCTGACCCATAATTGAAAATAATAGATTACCCATATATTTGAATTTATGATAAGTGGTTTTTTTTGCACAATGAAAATTAGAATTGACCGTAAAATTAATCATATTTTTACGATTCACAATGAAACAGAAAGAAAAATGAAATTGGATTGGATTTTTCTACTTATTGCCGGTATATTAGAGATGGGTTGGCCCCTCGGATTTAAATTATCGCAAGTTACTGAGGAGGGCTGGAGTAAAGCTGGATGGATAACCGCGGCTGCTGTTTGTATGGCAGGGAGTGGTTATTTCCTGTGGCTCGCACAAAGGAGTATTCCAATAGGTACGGCGTATGCGATTTGGACAGGAGTGGGAGCTGCTGGGACTTTTATAATTGGGATTTTATTCTTCAAGGATGCAGCTACAGCAGGTAGAATTCTGTCGTTTTTTCTGATAGTTGCGGGAATTGTAGGATTGAAGCTTACGAGTTAAAGAAGGGAATAAAGGTGGTGCCGAAAGCCGGGGTCGAACCGGCACCTGGTGTGAGCCAGACTGGATTTTGAGTCCAGCGCGTCTGCCAATTTCGCCATTTCGGCATACCTGAAAAAAAATTGCCACGGTCGGTATCGTGGCAGGAAAGTGGGCAGGGACGGAATCGAACCGCCGACACAAGGATTTTCAGTCCTTTGCTCTACCGACTGAGCTACCTGCCCTCTAAATTAAATATTTAGACTGTAAATTTAAGGAAATTCTCAATATTGAGCAAGACCTGAAAGCAAAAAAATCAAAAAAAATCGGTAAAAAATAAAAAGAGAGGAGCAATTTTGAATCACTCCTCTCAAGAACCGTTTTTAATTGGCCGGTTATTTTATTAACATCATTTTTCTGTTTGCTCTGAAACTCGACTTGCCGTCTGATGAGACAGCTTCAATCGAATAGAAATATGCACCTGATGCAACTGAAGCCATGACCTGTGAATGCTGGTGCAATCCCGCAGCCAGGGTTCCTTTGTCGTAACTTTCCACGAGGTTGCCTGCAGCATCATAAAAGTTCAATTTTACTCTGCTTTCAACAGGTAACGAGAAAGAAACAACGGTTGAAGGATTGAATGGATTCGGATAATTTTGGTGCAATTCAAAAGTTGACGGAGTGGTAATTATCGCTTCAACAGCTTTTGTGTACTCAAATCTTCCGTCAAAATCCACCTGACGGAGTCTGTAGAAGTATCTTCCGGGTTTGGTGACACTTCTGTCAGTAAATACATAGCTGTTCTCTTCAGAAGTTGTTCCTTTTCCTTCAACAAATGAAATTCTTGACCATGCAAGTCCGGAAGCCTGATCTACGGCTCTTTCAACCTCGAATCCCTTGTTGTTGGTTTCGGTAGCGGTTGTCCAGTCAAGTTTGACTGTGTAACCATCGGAATTTGCAATGAAGGAAGTCAATTCAACAGGTACCGCAGCAGTAACAGTGACATTTGAAGTTCTCTTATGAACGGGAGTACCACCGGCACCTTCACCTGTTACAGTAACTGTATAATTAGCTTCGGGAACTCCACCTGAAGTACGAATCCAAAGTTTCAAACTGTCGGGATAAGTAGTGAGTGAATCTTTTCCTTCAAACCGGAGAAAGAAATTACCGCTTGTGGGTGCAGGTGAGATCGCCGCAGAGAATTTAACGCTCTTTGTGTACGCCTTCACCGAAGGTACCGAAACATAAATAAATGTACTGTCGAGATCGTTTCCAACAGAGACATTGGCGGGTAACACTCTCATACCATAATCAGGGAAATAGGAACCATAAGCACCAAAACTGTTATTTCTGAAATCGGTATACGCCATGAAAGCCTGATTACCAACGGATTGAATTGCATCGTAGTCACCTTGATAATTTGCTCCCGTGCCTGATGATTGTTTAATCTTGGCTGTCTTGTTGGTAATCCGGTAGTTGGCGGCGAAAGACTGCCCGCCATCATCGGTATAGGTCGCGAAGACATCCATGCTGTCTGAAGTTGGAACGAGCCTTGTGTCGTAGAATTTTACATAAAGTCTTCCGGATGAAATGTCGCACCAGATGGCGGGGAAGAAGCTGTGGTTATTCTGAGGATTTGCATCATCATTCACCAACTTGGGGGCTGACCATGTAGCACCATAGTCGGTTGAATAGCGACTGAAAACATCTGATTTATTACCGCTTCCTGCCGGACTGTTTGATGCATACACAAGATACAATCTTCCTCTGTAAGGTCCGGTACTGTTGTCAGCAGCTATCATCGGATATGGTCTGGTACGCATGTTCTGAACAGTCGATCTTCCTGAAATTTCTGTACCTATCACATTTGAGAAAGTCTGCTGTGATTTTAATGTGAAGGTGGCTCCGCCATTGGTGGAGTGATAGAAACTGTAAATTCCTGCAGCATTTGTACCTGAGTGGGTAACTACAAAAACTGATCCGCCATCTACCCAGCTTGTACCATTGTAATATGGTCCAACTGCAGACATCATTCCGGGAAGTGCCTGAGTGGAGAGCTGTGTGACCCGGGAAAATGTAACTCCGCCATCGGTGCTCCGGTGGATGTTACCCATTCCTGAGCCGGCGGTCATAACATTATAGATATAATTCGAATAGGGACCTGTGGTTTGATCGATCGCCATCCAGTTTTTATCGACGCCATCAACTCCGGTAACTGCGGCTGTCCAGGTCACACCTCCGTCTGTTGACCGGATGTTTTTTGAACCGGTAATGTTTCCAAACATGCTTTGATAATGGAGAACGCCATCTCTTCCCCATGCGGTTAACGGATCACCCTGAACTGAGACACCGAATGAAGGAACAATGCGTGTCCAGTTCCAGCCATCGGCGGTGTAATATGCAGCATTAATATTATAAGCTGCAAACATCCTCTTCGGATTCGTCGGGTCCATTGAAAAATGAGGTTCAGCCTGTTCTGTACCAAAAAAGAAATTATCGTAATCCCCAATGGTGACAGGGACTGATTCGATTGAGATGAATGGAGGAGATGTCTTCTCCAGATCCTTCGGAAACCTGTCAAATATGGCATCAGGGCTTCCTTGTGAAAAAATACTACTAAAAAAGCCGGCAATAATAAAAAATGCCGCAACTTTGGGGCGTAACGATGATGTCATCGGGACTCCGTTTGGTGATGAGATTAATTAAGATATGATGTAACATAAAGTTACTAAGAAAATTTAATATTAGAAAATGAGAAGTGAATATTTTTTGTAATTTCCTAAATTTGTTATTCATTTTTTTAAAGATATCTGATGCCAGAGATAATTTTAGCCCCTGCCCTGCAAAAACTTAAGAAGGTCGCCTCCGGAAAAGTGAGAGAAATCTACGAAGCCGGTGATGACTTGTTATTCATTTCGACTGACCGTTTATCGGCTTTTGATGTCATAATGGCTCAAGGAATTCCATTTAAAGGAACGGTTCTGAATTCAATTTCCGCGTTTTGGTTTAATCATACAAAAGATATCGTAAATAATCATCTCCTTACGACTAATGTCTCTGAATATCCATCCGAAATGCAGGAATATGGAGAACTTCTTGACGGAAGATCTATGATAGTCAAAAGAGGGAAAATTATTCCGATTGAATGTATTGTGAGGGGTTATATCAGTGGATCCGGATGGAATGATTATAAAGATACCGGTAAAATATCCGGAATTCCGTTGAGGGCAGGAATGAAAGAATCAGATAAGCTGGATGAACCGGTTTTTACTCCCTCAACGAAAGCTGAAATAGGGGAGCATGATGAGAATATCTCATTCGACGAGGCTTGCAGGATAGCCGGAGGTCCCCTTATGGAAACTGTGAGAGAAAAAGCGATAGCAATTTATAAAAAATGTGCTGAATACGCTCTCGAAAAAGGAATTATTATTGCTGACACAAAGATGGAGTTTGCCATTGATCAAGAGGGTGAATTGATGCTCGCAGATGAACTGCTTACACCTGATTCCTCCAGATTCTGGGACAAATCTCTTTACTCTCCCGGTAAGGCACAATTCAGTTATGATAAACAATTTGTAAGAGACTATTTGCTTTCGATAAATTTCAACAAACAGCCTCCACCTCCGGGATTACCGGAAGAAGTAATTGAGAAAACCGCAGAAAAATATCTTGAAGCATTCAAAATAATAACAGGTAAAGAGCTCATCTAGATGATACTCCCAAACCAGTTGACTGTTTTAAGGATAATACTCACTCCCTTCGTCGTTTTCTTCCTTCTCGGTGACGGCGCCTATTTCGAAGAGATAACCATTGTCATCTACATCATTGCAGCTCTGACAGACTGGTATGACGGCTGGCTCGCGAAGAAATTTAATTACTTCACAAACTGGGGTAAAATTTGGGATCCGATTGCCGACAAAATCCTTACAGCAGGCACAATGCTCTCACTGGTTTATCTCAATGTTCTTCCACTTATTCCTGTGGCGGTCATTATCTTGAGAGATATCTTTATGACCGGATTCAGATCATACTCAGAACACATCCACAAACCCTTTCCCACAAGCAGGTACGCTAAAGTAAAGACATTCATAGAAATGGTCTACCTCAATTATGTACTGATCAGTTATCTATTGAAGAATTCCGAAATTTTACCGCTTGATGTCCGGAGCTTCTTTGGCATGATACATGTCGAATCAGTAGTCTATTGGGGACTGATCATTGTCGCGTTTATTACAGTTCACTCTGCGTATATTTATGTTAAGGATAATTTCCATTTATTCAAGGAGATCCTGAAGGGTGAGTAAATTGAATGTTTTCCATAAATTCTTGGGAAGCGGCTTTCTTACAGGATATTTAAAGGGACCAACCGGAACTTACGGAAGCGCCGTTGCTTTAGGCATTTATCTGATTCCGGGAGTTGAAAATCTTGCCTTTTTAATCCCCTTGATTATTGTCACTTCAATTTATGGAATCTGGGTTTGTGGTAAATTTGAGGAATTGTATGGAAAAGATCCCGGGGAGGCAACGATAGACGAATTTGCAGGAATGTGGATTTCTCTAATTCTGGTACCCAAAGAGCCCGTTTACCTGATTCTCGCATTTTTTCTTTGGCGGATATTTGATATTATTAAACCTCCTCCGGCAAGAAACTTTGAAAAACTTGAAGGCGGACTGGGAGTGATGGCTGATGATATTATGAGTGGAGTTTACACTTTGATTGTGATGCAGGTAATTATAGCAATGTTTAAATAAGGTATTGTAAATGAATGCAATTGTGATTTCGATTGGTGATGAATTATTAATCGGACAAACAGTGAATACGAATGCCTCTTTCATCGGTGCAAAATTAACCGAAACCGGGTTAAGAGTTATGAAGGTTGTTACTTCTCCCGATGACATGGACAGCATTATCAGCGAACTTGAAAATGGATTGAATGAGCATGATGTTGTAATTGTAACAGGAGGACTGGGCCCCACTCACGATGATATAACAAGAGAGGCAATTTGTCGATTTTTCAAGGCTGAGCTTGTACCGGATGAAGATGTGTACAACGATATCAAGGACAGATTTGCAAGATTTGGGAGAGATCTGACTCCTACCAATGAAGATCAATGCAGGGTTCCTGAATGCTGTCAGCCGATCAGAAATTTTCACGGCACCGCGCCGGGTTTTTGGATCGAAGAAGGCAATAAGGTTGTGGTCGTAATGCCGGGCGTGCCGAGAGAAATGCAGGCAATGGTTGAAAATTTTGTAATACCAAACCTAAAAACCAAATACGGAGAAAAACTTAGAAAAATTGCACGACGCAATATACTGACAACAGGAATTGCAGAATCCAATTTATATGACAAGTTGACACCGATTGATGAAGTCTTCCCGAATGTTAAAGTTGCGTTTCTTCCAAATCTGAACGGTGTAAAAATCAGACTCACAGCAGAAGCTCACACCATGGAAGAGGCAAATGAGATTGTCACAGCCGCAGAGCAGCAACTCAGACTAAGAGTTGGCAGATACATCTACAGTAATGGAGAGGATAACCTTAGCAAAGTGATAGGAAACCTCTTGCGTGAAAGGCAACTGACTCTCGCTATAGCCGAATCCTGTACAGGTGGCAATATCTCGAATCTGCTCACAGATAATTCGGGCAGCAGCGAGTATTTTGAGAGGGGGATCATCGCTTACAGTAATGCATCTAAAGTTGAAATTCTCGATGTAAACGAGGATCTCATTAACGAGAAGGGGTCTGTCTCGGAAGAAGTTGCATTGGAGATGTGTAAAGGCGTCCGGTCAATCTCCGGAACTGATCTGGGGCTCTCGATTACAGGAATACTGGGTCCAAAAGGTGCCACGGCGACAAAACCTGTCGGTCTGGTATTCATTGGCGTGGCTTCCCACGAGCGGGCGGTTGTGAAAAAATTTAATTTTGGCGGAACGCGAATTGAAAACAAGGTGAGGGCATCGCAGGCTGCTCTGGAATTGCTAAGACGATTTGTACTTGGAATTCCGATTGAAGCATAGACTTTTTATCGCGATCGATTTTGCGGACGAGGTAAAGCGATCAATTTATCAGAATGCGAAAAATTTGATCAAAGGTTCTGATTTAAGAATCAGCAAACCCGAAAATTTACATATTACAATAAAATTTTTGGGGGATGTTGAGGAAACCAAAATCCCTGAGATTATAAGCAGTCTGGATTTTCTCAAATCGATTCGAGGAGAGGCAGTTAATTTCTCCCGGTACGGGTTCTTTTACAGAAATCGGGTTCCTTCGGTTTTTTGGTTGAAATGCGAGGTTGGAGAGAAAGTTATGATGACTGTAAACAAACTGGAAACCGTTTGTGAAAAAATTGGATTCAAGAAAGAGGATAGGGAATTTGTTCCTCATCTGACTCTAAGCAGGATAAAAAGAGAACCCGAACATGTGCTTATTCAGAAGATACTGAATGAACCGGCATTAAATTTGACAACTACAATTTATAACATCACTCTTTTTAGCAGCGTACTGACCGAAAAGGGTGCCATTTATACAATTTTACACAATTATCAGGAGTTAGAATGAGTGATACTCGAGAAGTAAAAAATAAAATTATTGAAGATACAATCTCCAATATTGAGAAATCGTTTGGAAAAGGCTCAATTATGCGCCTTGGAGACGGTGTGATAAATAAAGTGGAGTGCATTCCGACGGGTGCTCTTTCTCTTGACCGGATACTTGGCATTGGTGGCATTCCCCGCGGAAGAATAACTGAAATTTACGGTCCCGAATCGAGTGGTAAAACCACCATTTGTCTCCATGTAATAGCAGAAGCTCAGAAAACAGGCGGAATTGCTGCGTTCATCGATGCAGAACATGCTCTTGATATCAATTACGCAAAGAGACTCGGTGTGGATGTTTCCAATCTTCTCCTTTCCCAGCCCGATTTTGGTGAGCAGGCTCTTGAAATTACCGATACACTCGTCAGAAGCAATGCTCTTGATGTAATTGTTATTGACTCTGTTGCAGCTCTTGTTCCCCGTGCCGAAATCGAAGGTGAAATGGGTGATTCACATATGGCAGTTCAGGCGAGACTGATGTCCCAGGCTCTTAGAAAGCTCACCGGGGCAATTTCAAGAAGCAAAACGGCGGTTATTTTTACGAATCAGCTTCGCAGCAAAATTGGTGTAATGTTTGGAAATCCTGAAACCACCACCGGCGGTAATGCCCTTAAATTCTATGCTTCACTTCGACTTGATATCAGACGGGTTGCTCAGATTAAAGATGGAAATGATGTGGTCGGGAACAGGACCAAAATAAAAATCGTAAAGAGTAAAGTGGCAGCCCCCTTCAAAGAAGTTGAGTTTGATATCCTCTATAATGAGGGAATCAGCAAAACCGGAGATCTGATCGATCTCGGTGTCGATACCGGAATAATTAAAAAAGGTGGCAGCTGGTTTACATTCGGTGAGGACAGATTCCAGGGAAGAGAGCAGTTTCGTCAAAAACTTCTTGAATTACCCGATCTTTTCAACAAACTTTCATACGAGGTTAAAGTAAAAATCGGTCTTATTGAAGCCAACGAGGAAACAAAATAATTTTGATGGCATCTTTCGGGATGCCATTTTTTGTTTTCATGAATACAATTCTTAATATCAGGCTCAAATCCGAAAATTTTGTAATTATCGAATTCGATAATTTACCTCCGCTTATTGTACCTAAACTGCTCGTTTACGAGATGGGATTACGGAAGGGTGATCTTCTTACAGAAGAGATGTTGGAATCGCTGAATTTCGAGAATGAACTCTACCTGTGTGAACAAAAGGCACTCTATTATCTTGGGAAGAGACTCCACTCCACAATGGAGTTGAAAAGGAAGTTGTATCAAAAGAAGTTTTCCAAAAAGGTTATTGAACCTGTTATCCTGAAGATGAAGGATCTGACCTATCTGGATGACAAAAAGTACTCCGAACTGCTGGTAAATGAATCTCTCAATCTCAGGCACGACGGGCTGCAAAAAATAAAAGCAAGATTAATTGAAAAAGGCATCGCAAAAGAGTTGATTTCAGAAGTATTGTCTTATATGCTTAATGATGAGATTGAAGCGGATAATATAAAATTAACGGCAGACAGGAAACTTTCTTCCCTGAAAAAGAGATTTACTGATAAGAAGGAGATCAACCAAAAGTTGACTGCCTTTCTTTTATCAAAAGGTTATTCCTTTTCCGCCATTAAGAATTATTTCAAAAATATCGATCAGGAAACTGACCTGAATGAGGAGTATTAAATGCTGACATTTGATCCAAAATCAATTTCTGTGATGGAAGTGCAGCGGTTGATTCAGGGTGGAGTTGCCCCCAGACCCATTGCTCTTGTTTCAACGCTTTCTGAAGATGGAACACCCAATTTATCACCATTCTCTTTCTTTAATGTCTTTGGTGCAAATCCACCGGTTGTAGCATTTTCCGCTTCCAGGAGAGGTCGGGACGCCACTTTTAAAGATACTTACAACAATCTGATGGCAACAAAAGAATGTGTCATTAGTGCGGTTACTTTCGAAATGGTTGAACAGATAAGTCTTGCTTCAGCCGAATATGAGAGTACAGTTGATGAGTTCGTTAAATCAGGTCTCTCTAAAGTCGATTCCACTTTCGTAAGACCTTTCGGAGTGAAAGAATCCCCATTCAGAATGGAATGCAGGCTGCATCAAATGGTTAGTGTTGGTGAAGGGGGAGCAGCAGCCAACATTGCTATCTGTGAGGTGATCGGATTTCATGTTGCAGAGGATATTTTTACCAATTCTGTCATTGATCCTCAAAAAATCGATCTCGTAGCGAGGATGTCGGGGGATTACTACTGCAGGGCTTCAGGAAGTGCGATATTCGAAGTTGAGAAACCTGTCGGGAAAAAATGTATCGGATTTGACAATCTTCCTGCATTCATGCTCAATTCTCACTCATTTACCGGAAATGAACTTGGTGCATTCGCAAATTCTGAATTCATCCCTGACAATTCCGAAAACAGACAACTAATCCTAAGCATTACCAGCAAAGAATTTCCGGGGTTTGAAAAAAATTCTGCCTCCATAAACCGCTATTTACGCAGAAATGAACTTGAGAAAGCAGTCAAGCTCATTTTTACAAACGAAGAGATAAAAAATTATCCAAAAGAGAAGCGGGTAAAATTGCTTGAGCAGGCAACGAAACTTGCTCTGCATTTAAAGAAAATTGATATTGCCTGGGCACTCGTTCTCGAAGTCGAAAAGCTTTAACAAGGATATAGCATGGAACCCAAACTTCTTTGGTCGCCCTCCCCGGAACGGCAGAACAGTTCTAATCTTAAAAGGTTTATAGAATTTGTAAATAAAAGACATGAACTCGAGATTACTGATTATCCCGGCATCTATCAATTCTCCATAGATAACATTGAGACATTTTGGGAAGATATTCTTCGTTTCTCGGGTCTGATTTATTCAGGCAGTTACCAAAAAATAATAAGCAACACGGAGATGCCGGGAGCGAAATGGTTTGAAGGTGTTTCTCTGAATTACACGGAAAATGTCTTTTCAAAATTGACCGGAGAATATGCCATAACCTCGTATCGTGAGGGTTACGGTTCATTCAGGCTAAAATCGACCAGGCTCAAAGAAGTAACTCTGAAGCTGGCGTCGGCAATGCGACAATCGGGGATTGCCAAAGGTGACAGAGTCGCTGCATTTTCTGCTAATATCCCTGAAGCAGTAATGGGTTTGTTGGCTTCCGCTTCGATTGGAGCAATCTGGAGTTCCTGTTCGCCTGATTTTGGTACAACTGCAGTGATCGACAGGTTCGGACAAATTAAACCAAAAATTCTCTTCGCATCTGAATCCTACGAGTACAACGGCAAACGATTTGATTGTATTGAGAAAATAAAAGAAATTGTAGCTGCAGTTCCATCCTTCGAAAAGGTCATTCTTATTCCTGCCTTTCAAAATTTCGAAAATGATACACTTCATCTCTGTCAAAGCATCCCCGAAAGTTTCATCTGGTTCGATGATTACATTGCTGAACAAAGTGAGATTACCGGTTTCGAACAGGTTGAGTTTTCCCATCCGTTGTATATTTTATACTCTTCCGGTACTACGGGAATACCCAAATGCATTGTTCATGGCACGGGTGGAACGATGCTTCAACATTATAAGGAACTTTCGCTGCACACTGATCTAAAACATGGAGAGAAACTACTCTATTTCACCACCACGGGCTGGATGATGTGGAACTGGCTTGTCAGTGGTATGCTTGCCGGAGCCGAAATTGTACTTTTTGACGGTTCGGTTATCTATCCTGACGAAAAGGTGTTGTGGGAATTCGTTTCGAATGAGGAAATTGATGTTTTTGGCACAAGTCCAAAATTCCTTTCCATTAGTGAAAAGAATCAGGTAATACCGGCTAAGCTTTTTCATTACAACAAGTTAAAGACGATCCTTTCAACCGGATCACCACTGACAGAAAATAATTATGAGTGGGTTTACAAAAATGTAAAAGCTGATATTCAGTTGTCCTCAATTTCAGGAGGAACTGACATTGTATCATGTTTTATGTTGGGTTCACCTCTGCTTCCAGTTTATTCGGGAGAGATACAATGTCGGGGACTGGGTATGAAAGTGGAAGTTTTTATTGCAGAAGGGGAGAGTGTTTCCGGAAAGAAAGGGGAGCTTGTTTGTACTGCTCCATTTCCGAGCATGCCCGTAAAATTTTGGAATGATACGGGGGATAAAAAATACAGGGATGCCTATTTCTCTCATTTTCCGGGAGCATGGCGCCATGGTGACTACATAATGATTAACGAAAGAGGCGGAATTGTAGTCTACGGGAGAAGCGATGCCACTTTGAATCCGGGTGGAGTAAGAATCGGCACGGCAGAGATTTACAGAATAGTTGAGGAACTGGATGAAGTTTCAGATTCTATAGTTTGTGGTTTTGAATCAAAGGGAGAAATTGAAGTTTTTCTTTTTGTAGTCTTAAAACCGGGCTTGGAACTGACTCCTGATCTCACACTCAAAATACGGAAGTCGTTAAAAAGCAAAGCCTCACCAAGACATGTACCCCACAGAATTTTCCCGGTGACAGACATCCCGAGAACAATCTCCGGGAAAAAAGTTGAAATGGCAATCACCAAACTCCTTTCAGGTGAAGAACCCGATAACAGGGAAGCACTTGCCAACCCGGAATCTCTGCAACAATTCTACATTTTTAAATCCTCAATTAGCTGATCAATCACCTCCTAAATTCGGGTGTTTTATTGGCAGGGTTAAAATGAGTATATTTGGAATTCAATTTCCATCAAATTCGAGGAACATTTAGATGTCGAAATACGATCTCGCCATACTTGGCGGAGGACCGGGCGGCTATGTGGCTGCAATTCGAGCAGGTCAGTTAGGATTAAAGACAGTAGTGATAGACAAAGACAATCTGGGCGGTATTTGTCTGAACTGGGGTTGCATACCAACAAAATCTCTCCTTAAAAACGCAGAAATCTATGATACTCTCTCAAATCACAGCGCTGATTTTGGGATCTCTTTTAAGGAATTGAGCATCGATTTTTCCAAAGTGATAAAGAGAAGCCGGGATATCTCTGAGAAAATTTCTAAAAATGTTGAATTATTGATAAAAAAGAACAAAGTTGACAGAGTAAGAGGTTTTGGCAAGCTGGCAGCTGCGTCTTCAATCGATGTATTCGATACTGACGGGAAGAAGTTCCAGACAATCGAAGCTGATAAAATAATTGTGGCAACCGGCGCGAGACCAAGAATTCTCCCTTCAATTCCGGTTGACCGAAAAGATATTATAACCAGTTCGGAAGCCATGACACTTCCTGAACTTCCTTCCAGCCTGATTGTGGTCGGAGCCGGAGCGATAGGAATCGAATTTGCTTATTTTTATTCCGTTCTCGGCACAAAAGTGACAATAATAGAGATGTTGGACAGAATCCTGCCCGTGGAGGACAGGGAAGTGTCTGATGCACTCGCTAAAAGTTTCAAAAAAAGAGGTATCGAGATTCATACCGGAGCAGTGGTTGAATCCGCAGTCCCCGGAAATGACGGCGTTAAAGTAACTATCAACAAAGATGGCAAAAAGATTGAACTGAAAGGTGATAAAGTCCTTTCCGCAATCGGAGTAACCGGAAACATAGAGGGAATCGGACTTGAGGAACTCGGTGTGGAAATATTTAAAAATCACATAATAGTTGACAAGTCTGACTATTCAACAAACATACCAGGTATTTATGCAATTGGTGATGTAATTGGACCACCCTGGTTGGCTCATGTGGCAAGTGCAGAGGGAATCCGTTGCGTTGAAGTGATCAAAGGCGCACATTCAGCTCCAGTAAACTACGACAACATACCGGGTTGTACCTATTGCCAGCCACAGGTTGCAAGTATCGGTCTTACGGAAGAAAAAGCAAAGGAACAGGGATATAAACTCAAAATCGGTAAATTCCCGTTCATGGCGTCAGGAAAGGCTTTTGCCATAGGTGAGAGGGACGGTTTTGTTAAACTGATCTTTGATGAACAGTATGGTGAATTGCTCGGTGCACATATCATCGGATCAGAGGCAACAGAAATGATTGCGGAACTCGGTATAGCCAGAGCACTCGAAGCCACTTATGAAACGATAATTAAAACTGTTCATGCTCATCCCACTCTTTCCGAGTCGGTGATGGAAGCTGCCGCAATGGCAAATGGTGAGGCAATCCATATCTAAGGAATTATTTTATGCAGATCCCGGATTAACAGGTTATCAGGAAGCCTGGGATCTGCAAAAATCTCTGCATTCACTTAGGTACGAGGGCAAAATCAAGGATACCTTCATCATGCTCGAGCATCCGCATACATATACCCTGGGTAAAACTGCCGATAAAAACAACCTCATTGGCTCCGATGAGTTTCTTCAAGAAAGAGACATCAAAGTTTTTGAGATTGACAGAGGTGGTGACATAACCTACCACGGTCCCGGGCAAATTGTTGGATATCCCATAATCAATTTGCAGGACTGGAAGCCGGATACACATCTGTATCTCAGAACCCTTGAGCAGGTTATCATTGATGTGCTCGAAGAATACGGGATAGAATCCGGAAGGAAACCTGAATATACGGGTGTATGGGTGGGAGAGAGCAAAATTGCTGCCATAGGAATTAAGATATCACGCTGGATAACCATGCATGGATTTGCATTCAACATCAACACCGACCTTGACCTTTTCAATGGCATAATTCCGTGTGGAATAAAGGAAAAGGAAGTGACATCATTGAAAAAATTATTGAATAAAGAAATAAAAATCAGCGAAGTTAAGGCGAAACTGCTTCTGCGGTTTATGGAGCATTTTAGTTTCACTGAGAAAAAAGAAATTAATATCTATCAATTGGTTCAATTAAAAACTTAAAAAGGACCGAAATGGCAAAAACTGCGGTATTGGAAGAAAAACCGGTTAAAAAAACTTCACAATCGAATAACGGTAGTGAGAAAATAAATATAGATAAAAACACTCTCATTGCTGCCTACAGATATATGTATCTCGCCAGACAGATCGATAACAAAGCCATGAATTTGCTCAGACAGGGAAAAACTTTTTTTCATATCGCAGGTGCAGGTCATGAGGCTATACAATCGGCTATCGGTTTGATACTCGATTCACGGATCGATTGGATTTTTCCCTATTACAGGGATTTGACCCTGACTCTAATGTCAGGAATGACTCCGAAAGATTTTTTCCTCGCCTGTTTTGGAAAAGCTGATGACCCCGCTTGTGGTGGAAGACAATTACCTTGTCATTTTGGAGTGAAAAAACCAAATCTTGTACCAACTCAATCGAGCCCGACCGGCACCCAATTTTTGCAGGCAGTCGGAACAGCTCTGGCATCCGAACGCCAGGGGATCAAAAATATCTCTTATGTAAGTTCCGGTGAAGGAACCACCAGTCAGGGTGAGTTTCATGAGGCTGTAAACTGGGCTTCGAGGGAGAAACTTCCGGTATTATTTGTAATTCAGAATAATAAATATGCCATTTCTGTGCATGTGTCACAGCAGAGTGGTGGTGAAGGAAACCTTATTTCCGAAATGATGAAGGGATATGCCAACCTGAAAAGATTCCATGTGGATGGAACAAACTTTTTCGAGTCATACAAAACTGTTCAGGAAGCAGTTGAGTATATCAGGTCAGGAAAAGGACCTGCCCTTATAGAGGCTGATCTGGTCCGTTTACATTCTCACTCATCATCCGATGACCATAAAAAGTACAGATCGGAAAATGAATTGAAAGAGGATCAGAAAAGGGATCCGATTTTTAGATTCGGTCACGATGTACTTGTTCAAAATATTTTTACGGAAGATGAACTTGAACTGATTCGTAAAGAAGTGGATGAGTCAATCAATTCTGCGGTTGATGAGGCATTTACTGCTGCAAATCCTGATCCTGCTACAGCAGTTGATCATGTTTTCGACGAAAGTGGCTTTAAGGAATCGCTTGAATATGAAAAATCGACACCGGATGGAAAATCAGTGGTTATGGTTGATGCCATAAATCATGCACTGCTCGAAGAGATGGAAATCAACGATAAGATCTATGTATTTGGCGAGGATATCGCCGATGGAAAAGGTGGAGTGTTTACTGCAACGAAGGGACTATCGACTAAATACGGGAGTCGAAGAGTTTTTAACAGTCCTTTGGCTGAAGCGAGCATTGCGGGAGTGGCAACAGGTATGGCACTTGCCGGCATGAAACCTGTAGTTGAGATTCAATTTGGTGATTACATCTGGCCCGCTTTCATGCAGTACAAAAACGAAACCGCAACATTCAGGTACCGCTCAAATAATGAGTGGGCTGCTCCTTTCGTCACGAGAGTAGCTGTTGGAGGTTATATTCATGGTGGATTGTATCACAGCCAGAACATCGAGGCATTCTTTGCACATGTTCCGGGTCTCTATATTGCATATCCTTCGAACGCAGCAGATGCAAAAGGACTGCTCAAAACCGCAATCAGGATAAACGATCCTGTGATTTTCTGTGAGCACAAAGGGCTCTACAGACAGTCATTCGCCATGGCACCTGAACCGGATGCAGAGTACCTGATTCCTTTCGGAAAGGCGAAAGTCGTAAGGGAAGGAAAAGACCTTACTGTAGTTTCATGGGGAGCCACTGTATGGGAAGCAGTAATGGCAGCGAAAAAACTGGAAGATGAAGGGTACAGTGTCGAGGTAATCGACATCAGAACCATCATTCCTTTGGATATCGAGACAATCTTCTCATCCATCAAAAAGACGGGCAAGGCGATAGTTATTCATGAGGATACTCTTACCGGTGGATTTGGTGCGGAAATTTCCGCAAGAATTGCATCCGATTGTTTTGAATATCTCGATGGTCCCGTAAAACGATATGCCGCAAAAGATGCACATATTCCCTACAGCCCGATTCTGGAGGATGTAATTTTGCCTTCGAGAACAGGCGTTTATCAAGCAATTAAAGATTTAGCACAATACTAAAATTGAGGTTTTGAATGAAGATTGACATTGTAATGCCTAAAATGGGTGAGAGTGTCACCGAGGGAACCATCATTAAATGGTACAAAAAACCGGGTGACAGTGTAAAGCGGGATGAAATTATTTTTGAGATTAGCACAGATAAAGTTGATACTGAAATACCGTCTCCCGAAGAAGGTATTCTGAGCGAAATACTGGTCCAGGAGCAGGAAACCGTTGATGCTGGTGTTGTAGTTGCGCGGTTATCCACTGCCGGAGAAAATGCGGAAGCAGCCCCGCCTGCAGCTATTGATGTCCCGGAAGTTGTAAAAGAGACTGTAACTCAGGCTCAAACTGCACCCGAACCGGTTGAAGTAAATGAACTTGCAGTTGCTTCCGACCTTGTAGATATTCCAATGCCCAAGATGGGTGAATCGGTTATGGAAGGTACCATAATAAAGTGGTACAAGAAGGTCGGGGAATCCGTCAAGCAGGATGAAACATTTTTTGAAATCAGTACCGATAAAGTGGATACCGAAGTAACCTCACCATCAGACGGTGTGGTTATGGAAATTCTTGTTCAGGAACAGGAAACCGTTGATGTTGGTACAGTAGTCGCAAGAATCTCCGGATCAGGAAGTATAGCGACCAAACCTGCGACTCCTTCAAAAACCGAAGTAAAAGTTGAGGAATCACCAATCGAACCGGTATCAATGCACGATATGATCGGGAAAGCCGCAGTGGCTGAAACCATTTCGAATGAGGACGAAGTGAGCAGCGATAAGTTCTTTTCTCCGCTTGTATTAAGCATTGCCAGGAAAGAGGGTGTATCGATTTCTGAACTTGAATCAATCAAGGGGAGTGGCATCGGCGGCAGAGTAACTAAGAATGATGTTCTCTCTTATTTGTCCAACCGTTCAAAAGCTCCAAAAGCAACCCCTGCTGCAACAATTCCGCAGCCGGTTCCTGCACAACAGGCTCCTGTTTATACTCCGGCTCCACAGCCTGCATATAATTTCAATGCGGGTGAGCAGGAAATTGTACCCATGGACAACATTCGCAGAAAAATTATGCAACACATGGTGATGAGCAGAGACACCTCTGTACATGTGACTGAGCTTGCTGAAGTGGATATGAGCAAAATTTACAGATACATCCAATCAAACAAGGATGAAACTGCCCAGAAGCATGGAATAAAACTTACCTACATGCCTTTTATTGCACATTCGGTTATAAGAGCTTTGAGAGAATACCCGCTTGTAAATTCGAGCATTGATGGTAATAACATTGTTCAGAAGAGATTCGTGAATCTGGGAATTGCCGTGGCAGTACAACCAAACGGTCTCATAGTTCCAAATATTAAAAATGCTCATGAAAAAAACATTATCGGTCTTGCCGGTTCAATAAATGACATTGCTTTGCGGGCACGGAACAAAAAACTGTCGCCGGATGATATCACAAACGGAACTTTCACAATAACAAATTACGGAGTTTTTGGAACACTGTTCGGAACACCGATAATAAACCAGCCTGAAGTTGCGATACTCGGAGTTGGAGCGGTTGTGAAGAGACCCGTCGTTATCGAAGTGGATGGTATGGATACAATCGCAATTAAACCGATGATGTATCTTACACTGGCACATGATCATCGTCTCGTCGACGGAATGCTCGGCGGTTTATTCCTGAAATCGGTTAAGGATTATCTTGAAAACTTTAACGAAAACATGATTTATTAAGAGAGAAGTATTGATTTGGAAAGAAAAACCATAAACAAGCATCAAAGAGATTTTGCTGAAAAAGTACAGGATGCCAAATCCACACTCGGCAGAAGACCCGAATGGTTGAAAGTTAAACTTCCAACAGGGAAGAACTATGTTGATGTAAAAAATCTGATGAGGAACAATAAACTCAACACTGTATGTGAAGAGGCTAAATGCCCCAACCTTGCGGAATGCTGGAATCACAGGACTGCAACTTTTATGATCCTCGGTGATACATGTACGAGAAGTTGTGGATTCTGCAACATCAAAGTAGGTATGCCCAATGAACTTGATCTGGATGAACCCAGAAGAGTGGCGGAAGCTGTAAACAATTTGCAACTCAGACATGTTGTTATCACCTCCGTAAACAGGGATGAACTGATTGATGGTGGCGCAGGTATTTTTACTGAAACAATTCGAATTATCAGAGAAACCACTCCCGACTGTACAATCGAAATACTGATTCCCGACTTCAAAGGTTATGAACCCGCTTTCGAAATTATAATGAAAAATCCTCCCGATATATTAAATCATAACCTCGAAACTGTCCCTTCACTCTACCATGCAGTACGACCACAGGCAAAATATCAAAGAAGCCTCGACCTTATCAAATGGTTTCACGAAAGAGGATTGAAGACTAAAAGCGGTATCATGGTTGGAATTGGAGAGACCAAAGAACAGGTGGTGGAACTGATGCGTGACCTCGTGAGTCACAACTGCGATATTTTGACTATTGGTCAATACCTGCAACCAACAACAAATCATCTTCCGGTAAATCGCTTTGTCACACCCGATGAATTCAACTTTTACAAAGAAGAAGGTCTTAAAATGGGCTTCAAAATCGTAGAATCGGCTCCACTTGTAAGAAGCTCATATCATGCTGACAAGCAGGCAAGAATGGTGACCCTCGTTAATTAATTGTTATTATAATTAACAGTTTTTTTAGAATCATTAATTGACTTTATTTGAAGTCTCACTTTTATTTTTTTTTGAAATTGTATGAAGATTAAACACCTGTTATCCCTCACGATAGTGCTCCAATTTGTGGCACTCGCACAACAAGAAATCCCGTCACTGAACGCATTTAGAAAAGACGATAATTCAAAATACACATCAATCGGAAATTTTGGCATTACCATAACAAATTTTGGAACTTACGGCCATGGTTTCGCTCTTTGGCCTCAACAACCATCCGGTGAGTATCCCAAGGGAAGCGGTATTGAACACATTTTTGATGGTGGTCTTTATGTCGGTGGTTTTATCAGCAATGATTCCCTGGGTTCGGGTAAAGTTGGTCCTTTTGTTACTACCGGTGCAGTGGATGCTGCTTCTGTTTCCGCTAGAGGTGGTGGATTTGAATTTACAAATGCAAAAGAATCAAGAGTGGTGGAAAGATCATCACTTTTAACTTCACGGTATTATAAACCTGAAGCCGTTTCACATCAGGATTTTGTAATGGACTTTTCTGATACAAATCTCGTGTGGGAAAATGGAGAACCAATTCAGGAACATACACCCCTGGGTATTGGTGTACATCTTGAAACCTACGCCTGGAACTTTCCCTTCGCTGATTTCTTCGTTATCTTCAATTATACAATCAAAAATGTGAGCAACAAATATCTGGACAGCGTCTATGTTGGAATGTGGACAGATGCTGTCGTGAGAAACACTAAAATTACATCGCCCGGTGGATCGGCTTTCTTCAACAAAGGTGGAAACGGGTTCATGGATTCCATAAATATAGCTTATGAATTCGATGCAACCGGTGACATTGGTTTTACGGACAGCTATTTGGGTATTCAATTTTTAGGTTCAGATACTCGCCACGACAGCGTAAATTATGTGAACTGGCAATTTAGAAATACTGCTGACCCGCTTTTCTTTGCTCCGCAAACCGATCAGGAACGCTATGTTAAGATGCAGGGCTTTTTTGGAGGTAATGCCCGTTACAATGCCGGCGTTACTCCTCAAACACTCAAGGTACCTTCGAACAGATCTATCCTCCTATCTGCCGGCAGTTTCAAGAAGCTTGCTCCGGGTGATTCCATAAATGTCGTTTTTGCAATGGTTGCTGCGAAGAAATTTGGTGATCAGTTAGCCTCACTTGACAGCGACGAACAGAGGAAAAATCTGGTGATCAATGCCGACTGGGCAATGAGAGCTTACAGCGGAGAAGATAAAAACAGAAATGGTGTTCTCGATCCGGGTGAAGATCTGGATGGCAATGGTAAAATTACCCGTTACATTCTTCCTGCTCCTCCCGTATCACCGAAGGTTGTCGCAATTCCGCAAAGCAACAAGGTAACACTCTACTGGGATAAAACTTCAGAACAGAGTATCGATCCAATCTCCGGAAACAAGGATTTTGAAGGATACAGAATTTATCGCTCGAATGCAGGTTTCGATTTTCAGAATAATGCCACTGAAGCTCAGGCTCTCGTTAAGATGGCAGAATTCGATTCGACAGGTAATGATCTCTTTTTTAATACGGGATTCAGTCGTGTAAGACTCGATCAGCCCGTCAAATTTGAAGGTGACAATACTGAGTACTGGTACAAATTTGAAATTGACAACCTTCTGAACGGATGGCAATACCTGTTCAATGTCTCGTCATTTGATAAAGGTGATCCTGTGAACAGAATTGAAAGTCTTGAATCAAGTTACCTTTTCAATGTCCACAGAGTCATTCCGGGCACAACACCAACATCTAAAGAGGATGTTGAAATCGGTGTTTATCCAAATCCCTATTATGGAAATGCATACTGGGATGGTTCTTTCGAAAGATTGAGAAAAATATATTTTTATAATTTACCCGCGAGAGCAGAAATTGTCATCTACACTCTTGCAGGAGATATTATCAAGAAAATGGATCATGACGGGAACAGTAATGGTGATGATCTAAGATGGTTTCAGAATTTTTCGCCCGGTGGTACACAAACCATGTCGGGTGGTGAACATGCATGGGATCTAATCTCTGACGGGGATCAGGCAGTTGCTACCGGTTTGTATCTTTTCTCTGTAAAAGATCGTGATACCGGTAAAATCAAAACAGGCAAGTTTTTAGTTATAAAATAAAAGGAATACATATGAAAAGATATCTTTTTCTTTTCGTTTTCGTTCTCGCCGGATATGGCTTCAGCCAGCAGTATCCATTGAGGACAATTCAGGAAATTACAACAACTCCTGATTCTATATTATCACCAGGGTCTGAGTATTCTCCTTACATCGGGGATACCGTAAGACTTAGAGGTTTGATTACAGTAAAACCGGTTGTTGATCCTTCAACTGACCGTAGAAGAGTTATTGCTGCCGGTGGACGCTGGTATGCTTATGTGCAGGACCCTAACGGACTTCCTTTTGGTGGTATTTCAATTATACAGAATGATACTACGGGAGTGAACCAGAACTCAGGGTTCGACCTCGTCGATACTGCTCAGGTTTGGGAGTTTACTGCGGTTCTTTCAATATTTTCAGGAAACACGGTTCAGGCAAATTTGCTCGTGAATCCTCCAACACCTGTTGAGTTTATCTCGCAGGCAACAAAAAGACCTGATCCGATCGAACTGCCAATGTCCACATTTATGGAAGGTGGCGTTCTTAAGGGAGAAGGTGAAAAATATGAAGGAATGTATGTCATTATCAGAAATGTACTGACAAGTGACAGAAACAATTCTTCTGGTGTTTTTCGTTTCAACGATGGTAACGGTAATTACATGGAAATGTATGACCAGTCCGGTTATTTTACAAAAAGAGCTCACCGTCTGACAGGTTTGACTGATTACGATGCTCCAGCAGATGGAACATTTCTTGAATATATCAGAGGTGTTGTTCATACCAGAGCTACCGGCTATTATATAGTTCCTCTTTACCCCGGTGACATAAAAGTTGGGGCAACTCCTCCAAGCATTTCGAATATTGCAAGAAACAACGCTTTTGTCGCAAGAAATGTACCTGTGGAAGTTTCAGCCAGAATAGTGGATCTTGATGGAAGAATCACTTCCGGAAAACTCTTTTACAGAGTTAACATGGGTTCGTACAACGAACTCGCACTTGTCAGAGGAACTGCTGATACAAACACATTTTCAGTAACAATTCCGGGTGTCGATGCAGACTCCGCGGTTGTTGACTATTTCTTCTGGGCACAGGATAATGAAAACAGAATCACTCTGAATCCTGCAGACACTTCGAGAAACAGATGGTTTTATCCTGTTCTAAACAGACCCCTGACAATTCAGGATGTTCAGTACAGTCCTTACGGCTCTGGTTTCAGTGCTGTTAACAATTACAGAGTCACTGTTAGTGGTGTTGTTACCGCTGACACTTCTGATATTCCTGGATTCGGAAGCACAGCTCTTAGAGTTTATATCCAGAACGGTGCCTCACCATGGTCAGGTATCTGGGTTAAAGGTTTTGATGCCCTCAATTTGAAGAGGGGAGACCTCGTTACAGTAAGTGGCAAGGTGGTTGAAGACTTTAATGTTACCTGTCTCGACTCAGTTACTGCCATTGTTGTTAATTCAACAAACAATCCCGTTCCTGAACCGATTGCTGTAACAACAGGTACAATCGGAGCAAAAGCCGGTGGAGTTGTTGATGCTGAAAAATATGAGAGTGTTCTTATCAAATATACCAACCCTGTAATTACCCGTCCAAACGCAGACAACAGCGGTAATTTTGGTGAAATGCTCGTTGATGACAATTCAGGCGGTACCAGAGTGGAACTCCAGGATGGGAACCATCAGTATCACAACAACTGGGAACCAAATCTCTCGGGTATCCAGGTAGATTCTCTCGCAAGATTCAGTTCTTTAACAGGTGTGCTTTATTTCTCATTCTCGAATTATAAACTTACACCGAGAAAAGATGCTGATTTCGTTGGATATACAACCGACATTAAAGATAATCTGACTCCTGCTGAATTTTCACTCAGCCAGAACTATCCTAATCCATTCAATCCTTCAACGGCTATCGAATTCAGTTTGCCAAAAGGTGAGAATGTGAAACTGGAAATTTTTGATGTTCTTGGAAGAAGTGTTCAGACAATAATAAATGAATACAAAGAAGCCGGAAACTATAAAGTATATTTCAATGCTTCCGCTCTTCCTTCAGGAATGTATATTTACAGAATTGACGCAGGTGTAAAATCTTCCGTCAAAAAAATGATCTTAATGAAATAAATTTCTCAATCATTGGGAGGTCCTGTTCAAGGACCTCCCCTGGATTTTTTGTATGAAGCTCAATAAAAAAATACTGATTACCGTATTTTCTGTTTTTACACTCTTTGCTTTGTCGTCATGTACCGACACTGCGACTGGTGTTTTGATAGGAAACAAGCCTCCTGACACTCATATCTTTCTGTATCCGGATTCAACAGTGTCACAACAACCCAGCAAGTTGACTGTAAACTGGTGGGGCGATGATCCTGATGGACTGGTCGTGGGTTACTATATAAGCTGGGATGAAAGAAACTGGTCATTCACTACGCGTAACGACAGTACTTTCGCTCTTCAGATTGGTGCAGCGGACACTTCCTATTTTTTCCAGGTAAGTTCGGTTGATAATTCCGGCAACGGGGTTTACGATAACAGTGTTGTTCAAAATGGAATCAATTACGGTCCAGAACCTTTTATTGATGCTAACTCAAACGGGAAATACGATGCCGGAGAAAAATATTTCGACATCGGGATTATCGATCCAACTCCCGCACGGCTTAAATTTCCGATAAAAAATACACCTCCCCAGATTTCATGGGATACACTTACAGTGATGCCGGCAATATCATTGCCAGTCATGACATTCAAGTGGAAAGCATCTGATCTCGATGGGGATGAATCAATTCAGAAAATCAATATTGTTTTAAACGATACAACAAATCAGGCTAACTTCGTTGAACTCCGGGGTAATACAAGATTAGTAACTTTGCGTGTAAAAGACTTTGTTTCAGCCAATCCCGAGACAGAAATCCTGATTGACGGCGCTGAATTCAATATTTTCCCCCAAAAGCTTAAAGGGATTGTATTGAATGGCTTCAACAAGGTTTTCGTTCAGGCAGTGGATATTTCGGGTGCTAAAACACCATTCATCGAAATGCCCGGTCCAAATAAAACCTGGTTTGTAAGAAAACCGGTCGGAAAGATGTTGCTGATTGACGATTATGTGACAAACGATGACGCAACGGCATTTTATACCGGTCAGTTGAACACTGTAAGGGGTGGAGCACTCGCCGGTAAATTCGATACTTTGAATATCGCAGGTAAACAAATTCCGTTTTTTAGCTATAACTTTTTCCTGACAATCAAGCTTTTTGATTGTGTTGTATGGTACGCCGATAACAATCCTTCCATTCAGGCTGCACAAAATGTAGTTGACAAGTATCTTGCAAATGGAGGGAAAATGTTTATCTCAATGCAGTTCCCCAGAAATCCGGCTCCTGATATCCTTGCACTGAGTGAGTTTTTACCGGTTGACTCAATTTCAAATCTTGTCACTGTCCTTACAAGTGGTTTGGAATTTGTTGTGGATCTCTCGAATCCGGCAAATGCGGGATACCCCGTACTGAAAACTTCTTCTTCCATACTTGGTAATTTTGGACTCTTTGTCAATCCAACCCTGGCAAGGCAAATTTACAGGTCCTCAGGAAATCAATTGCCCGGAAGTGCAGGATTTATTAATGGTAACAAAAGCCTCTTTTTTATGGGACTACCTCTTAACAAGTTAAATGGCAATTCCAATGCCGGTCAGCTCTTTGAAAAAGTTCTTTTCGATGAATTTGGACTAAATTTATGAACAGTGGAACAAGCATGATAAAACTGATACCCGTTTTTCTTCTGTTATTTACACTTTCGACATTTGCACAAAATGGCAGCATAGGTGGAAAAATAATTGATAAACGAACTGAAACTCCACTACCTGGTGTGAATGTGATACTGAAGGGTACATACTTTGGTGCCGCATCTGATGTGAATGGCGGTTTCCTGATAAAGAATGTTCCTCCAGGTTCATATAATGTTGAAGTTTCCTTTATCGGATATAAAACCACACAGATAACCGGAATAAAAGTAACAGCAAACAACAAGACAACTGTGGATGTGAAGCTCGAAGAAACTTCGTTGACGCTTACACAGGATGTTGTTATTATCGGTGACAAGCCTTTGATGGATGTCGAAGAGACACAGAGCAAAAAAACCATTTCCAGTGAAGACATAGAGCTTGCTGTAGTGGAAAATGTAACTGACATCATTGCCCAGCAGGCTGGTGTGGTTTCGAATGACAACTCTCTGCATATCAGAGGCGGACGCTCATATGAAAATGCCTTTTTGCTCGATGGTGTGTCGGTGCAGGATCCACTGGCAGGAACAGGCTTTGGACTCCAGATCAGCGCCAATTCGCTTGAAGAAGTTGAAGTTATTACAGGTGGATTTAATGCCGAGTTTGGTCAGGCAACATCAGGTATCGTCAATGTGAAGACCAAAGAGGGAAGTGTCAAAAGATTTAATGGCTACATTTCCTACAAAACTGACAATCTTGCTGACAAATCAAATCCGCATGTCTTTAATATAGATATTTTTGAAATAAGCCTCTCGGGACCTGAACCGATTACTAAATATTTACTCCCTGCACTTGGAATTGAATTTCCGGGTGAAATTTCATTTTTTACCAATCTTTATGTTGGTCTTTCTGATGGTATTACACAGGGATACTACAAACCTAAAACCGCACCGTTAAACTCAAGCACATTTTTCGGAACAAGGTTTGCTCCGAAAATGGAAAACAGTTGGTATGGTTTGGGTAAGGTGACATATAAGGTTACTCCAACTTTCAAAATATCATACTCATATAACCAGTCAGTCTCGATCAATCAAAATTCTCAGTCACTCCAGTCGAACCTTGAGTATGTTGAGCCCAGCCCCGGCTATCAGTATGAATTCCAGAATATTTTGGAAAATGCAAATGTTTTCACACATAAAAACATTTATAACACCATTAGTTTGACTCATACTCTGAATACCAAAACATTCTATGAGATCAAGTTTAGCAAGTTTCTTACAAATTTGAGAACTGACGCCAATGGACGGGACTGGACTCAGTATCGTCAGCCCAAAGACATACCAAACTTTCCTGTGGAATATTATAACCTTGGAAGAGACACAATTGGTGTTATACCCGGCGATGGATTCTGGGATGTAGGTAATCCATATACATGGCATGATCACTATCTCGATGAATTCTCAATCACAGGTGACCTGACAAGCTTTTTCGATGAGAAGAACAAATTCAAAGCCGGTTTCAAACTCCAGTTTCAGGAGATGCAGGTTGTGGATATCTATCAACCATGGGTCGGAACTCTCGGTTTGAACAACGATATTTATAAAGTACACCCGATGATCGGTGCTATTTACGCACAGGACAACATCAATTTTGGTGGTATGATCCTCAATTTTGGTCTGAGACTCGATTTCTGGTTCCCCGGTAAGTATGTCGACGATGCGGTTGCAAATCCCGATGTTGTGACCATACCTGATCAGGTCAGACAAAATTACCGTGACGACAGCTTCAAGTTTTTTGGTGACAGATACTTCAAAGCAAGGTTAAGCCCTCGCCTGGGTATATCGCACCCGATCACAAATTCACAGACCTTGTTTTTCTCATATGGACATTTCAGTAAGTGGCCTAAACCTCAGTTTGTTTATGCAAAACTCGATCCATATAATTCACAGTCCTCGTTCCAGAAATTTGGCAACCCAAATCTTAAACCTGAAACCACTGTGGCATACGAACTTGGCGTAAAGACACAATTTACTGATGACGATGTGCTTACCGTTACTGCATACTACAAAGATATCTTTGACTAT